>CAYFFN010000054.1:0-10637 GCA_964342335.1 uncultured Azospirillaceae bacterium | reverse complement strand
GCATGACTCGATTGGTTTGGGCGAAGACGGACCGACGCACCAACCGGTGGAGCATTTGCCGAGCTTGCGTGCGATTCCGAACCTGAATGTGTTCCGCCCATGCGATGCGACGGAGACAGCGGAATGTTGGGCGTTGGCGCTGACGAATAAGAAGACGCCGTCTATCCTCGCGCTGACGCGTCAGAATGTGCCGCATCAACGCACGACTTATACGCAAGAGAATCGTTGTGCGTATGGCGGCTATATTCTGCGTGATTGCAAAGGTGAGCCGGAAGTGGTGCTGATGGCGAGCGGCTCGGAAGTGGAGTTATGCGTGGAAGCGCAGGCGCAGTTGGAGGCGAATAACATCTCCGCGCGTGTGGTATCACTGCCATGTTGGGATCTGTTTGATAAGCAGCCAGAGAAATACCGTGACGCAGTGCTGGGCACGGGGGATGTGTTGCACATTGCCGTGGAAGCCGCGCTTGGAATGGGCTGGGAGAAATATATCGGCCGCAATGGTGTGTTCATCGGGATGGAAGGCTTCGGCGCATCCGCCCCTGCAGAGACACTCTACGAGAAGTTCGGTATTACGACCGAAGCGATTGTCGACGCCGCGCTCAAGCGCTTGCGCTAATTTCCAAATTACAGACAAAAAAGAGGCTCCGAAAGGAGCCCCAGTTGGTTACGCTATGATAACTGGTTAGCGCTGCGCAAACTGCCGGGAAGCAAGGGCGCAGAATTGGATAAATAGCGTGCGAGGTTCACCGTGCGCTTTATGCGCATATAACGGAGCAGAATGTGCGTCGACGTTATGCATATCTCACGGTGCTTTATTATTTTTAAGAAGTGTAGCGTGTGTGGCCTGAGGGTGCAAGCAAGCCACGATTGTTATCAACACAAAAACAAAGGATTAGTGATGTGTGAGCAGCTGCACAATGCCGATTGCTTGTGACGTTGCTGAAAAAACGGTATTATGCGCCGCATGAAACGCTCACTCACCATGGCTTTTGGCCTGCTATGTATGCTCAGTGCCTGCGCAAACCCGCATGTGCAGCCGTTTTTTGAGCGCGAAGAACCCGCAGTGATTTCGGATGCAGGGCTGAGGTTGGGCGATGGCGTGATGCTTCCACTGCGCAGATGGATTCCGACGCAGGCACCGAGTGCAGTTATTATAGGGCTGCATGGCTTTAATGATTACAGCAAGGCGTTTGATGAAACGGGGGAGTTTTTTCGTGAACGTGGGGTAGCATTCTACGCCTACGATCAGCGTGGTTTTGGCGAGAATAAAGAAGGTCGTGGCATTTGGGGTGGGAAGGAAAACCTGACCAACGACGCACGGCAAATGGTAGAGGCGGCGAAGGCGACGCATCCGGATGTTCCTGTGTTTCTGTTAGGGGAGAGTATGGGCGGTGCGGTCGTCATCAATACGGTGATTATGGAAGACGCGCCTGAGTTGGACGGGATTATTCTTTCCGCGCCCGCCGTGTGGGGTGATGAGACAATGAACGGGTTTTATCGCAGCACGCTCTGGCTGATGGCACATACCTTCCCTGAGGAGTCGTTTACGGGGCGGGGGCTTGGTATTGTTGCATCGGATAATACCGAGATGTTGCGCGAGATGGCGCGGGACCCGAATATTATCAAAGAGACGCGGGTGGATGCGGTCTACGGTATTTTACATTTGATGGATGATGCGTATCGCGGGTTGCCACAGGTGACGCTGCCGACCTTGATGCTGTATGGCGAGAATGATCAGGTGATTCCGAAGGAGCCGATTTTGAATGCGATTCACCGCTTGAAAGCGCCGTATACGATGGCGCTCTATCCGGATGGGTATCATCTGTTGATGCGGGATCTCAAAGGCGAGATGGTGATGTATGATGTGTATCGCTGGATTGAGAATCGCTATACGCCTTTACCTTCTGGCCATGACATGGGCTGGAAAGAAGCGATGGCCTTAAAATAGTATCTAAGGATTGATTTTATAGATGAGTGCGCAGGCTGGTGCATCGTACGAGGTGTTGTAGAGTGCGGTTGCGTGGGTGTCCGTGGTAGCACAATCGGAGTGTACTGCCCAAGTGGGTTTATAAGAAACCACACGGCCATAGGCGGGTAGTCCATCGTCGGCTTTTTCATCCCAGATAAGCATTTCTTGTGGGGTGAGTGCCGGTTTGAAAGGGAGACGATCTTCATAGTAGCGCCCGTATATGAGCACTTGACCATACCGTCCTGTAAAATACTGGACACCTGCAGCATTGGTGTAAAAATTCCCACTGTCGCCAACATAGTTAAAGTAGAAGGCCGAATCTTCGTGTGCGCCTGTTGGAAGATTTACGCCTGGGTCACCAGAGTCTAAATCTGCAGCGTCGGCTGAGGCTCCTGTGTAGAGGCCGGGAATAAGTGTGGCTAGGCTTAGATGTTGAGTGGCGAGAAATGTTTCGTAGGGGGTGGCGCTGTCGCCATCAATCTTTTGATCTCCATCTCCATCGCAGGTATCTGTGCCGTTAATGCCGGAAGCGCCAGGGGGAGGGCAGGTGCTACGTGCACCCCAAATGTCGGTGGCACCTGTGAAGTCGCCTGGAGGTTCACCATAGCGCTCCAGAAAACGATTATAGGCTTGGGTGAGCGATTCTGCTTCGGCCATCGCATCTGCTAGGTCCGCTTTGTTTATAAAGTCTCTGCCAACCATGGTTGCGCCAATGAGCACGCCAATGATGGCGATTACAATCGTCAACTCGATAAGGCTAAAACCCGATTTGGATGAATGCGTCATACTGCTCCTTTTGTGCAAACAGTATAACATAGTGTACCAGTGAGTGATATGGCTTTTGTTTGATTTCATTTCCTTATAGCCTGCATTTTATGCGTGTTGTTGTATATTCTGCGATTGTTCTGGGGCTGTTGCCGAGCCTTGCGCATGCCTACGTGAAGGACAAATATATTGTGAATGCGCAATATTGCACCAGCCAGTTTCCGCAGTTGGAGCAGCAATATAATATCCCGCAAAATTTGCTCGCGGCGATTGCCTCCACCGAGTCGGGGCGCTGGCATGATGCGTTGAATATGAAGTTGCCATGGCCGTGGACGATTAATGCGGAAGGGAAAGGCTTTTATTTGAACTCGAAAGCGGAGGCGGTGGCGAAGGTGCGCGCGCTGCGTGCGCAGGGGATAACGAGCATCGATGTGGGATGTATGCAAGTGAATCTCAAGCATCACCCCGATGCGTTCGCGAGCCTTGAGGATGCGTTTGAGCCGGCGAAGAATGTGGCTTATGCCGCGAAGTTTTTGCATAGCAATTATAAAGAAAGCCACTCATGGCTGACGGCGACGGCGGCTTATCATTCGCGCACGCCGCAATATGGGCGGCGCTATTTGGGGCATATCGAGAAGAGTTGGACAGCGATTACCGACCGGATTGGCGGGGCAACGACGAACCTCTCCAGCGGAGGAAAGGTGGTAGCAATGAGAGCACCCAACGAGCTGAGTGAGTTGCAGCGAGCGGTGGCGAAGGATACGTTTAATTTAGGCACGAATGCAAAGCGTCGTGGGCCGAGCAACAGCAATTTGCCTACGATGAAAGTGATTACGGTACGTGACGAGGAAGAGCGTCGTAAGAGCTCGATGATGATCAACTCGACGACGCGTAATGATAGTAATCGCAGTAGCGGTGCGAAGTCGATTAGCGTGGCGAATGGCGAAACGGGTATGCCACAAGGGATTAGCATTAGCGTGACGGACACAGATAGCGGCGCAGTGCAAAAAAGCCGGCAGGTGAATAATGGGCCGGTGTTTATTTTTAGTGACTAGGCGCGTGAGCGTGCTATGACAAAACCATAGGAGAGAGCTATGAAACCGTTTGAAATTATCTCTATCACCAAAGACACAGTGGCCTGCGATGGCGACGGTGGCGCGCTGGGGCATCCGCGCGTGTATCTGCATATCGATGAAGAAACGCAAGAAGTGCAGTGCCCCTATTGCAGCCGTCTTTATGTGAAGAAGGCACCCTCTGCGAAGCTGAAAGCTAGCTAATGGGTGATATTATTCTCATTGTGTTGATGGTCGTGACGCTGGGGGTGATGCTCCATGGCGTGGTGGGCATGGTGCGTAAGCGCAGCCCTGAGTCGCAGAATAAAACCATGGTCTGGCGCGTGGGCTTGCAAGCCGCGGCATTGGTTGTGGTTGCGATACTTCTCTCTGTCGGAAAAGACTAACTCTGTTGCAGTGCATATAGCTTGGCGTTTGAGCTAAGCGGTTTTTGCGGCTATACTGACTCCAACAACAGAGGAGAGCTGCATGGGCCTTAAGGTGCTTGTACCCGTGAAACGGGTTGTCGATTACAATGTGAAGATTCGGGTGAAGGCGGACCAGAGCGGTGTCGAGCTGGCGAATGTCAAAATGAGCATGAACCCATTTGACGAAATCGCCGTGGAAGAGGCGATTCGCCTGAAGGAAAAAGGCTTAGCAGATGAAGTGATTGCAGTGTCTATTGGCACGGCGAAGGTAGAGGAAACCCTCCGCACAGCGCTGGCACTCGGCGTAGATAAAGCCATTATGGTGCAAGCGGAAGAGGCGGATGTGATCCAGCCACTTGCCGCAGCAAAAATTCTTCAAAAACTTGTAGAAAAAGAAAATCCGAATCTGGTGATTTTGGGTAAGCAGGCGATTGATGACGATGCAAACCAAACGGGGCAAATGCTGGGTGCATTGCTTGGTTGGGGGCAGGGCACGTTTGCGTCTGAGCTCACCATTGATGGCGAGGCAGTGACCGTCATCCGCGAAGTGGATGGTGGCTTGATGACGATTGGCCTGAACTTACCATGCATTGTGACGACGGATTTGCGACTGAACGAGCCGCGCTATGCGAAGCTGCCAGATATTATGAAGGCGCGTAGTAAGCCGATGGAAACGATTGCCGTGGCAGAGCTTGGCGTAGATATCGCGCCGCGCTACTCGGTGCAGAAAGTGGAAGAGCCACCGAAACGCTCGGGTGGTATTAAAGTGCCGGATGTGGCGACATTGGTGGACAAGTTAAAGAACGAAGCGAAGGTAATATAATATGGGTATTCTCGTTATTGCAGAGCATGACAATGCAACATTGAACCCAGCGACCTTGGCAACCGTTACGGCGGCTCAAGCGATGGGCGGTGATGTAACGATTTTGGTGGCGGGCTCAGGCTCGGCGGAAGTGGCGAATCAAGCGGCGCAGGTGGCTGGCGTAAGCAACGTGCTGCATGCGGATGATGCGGCCTATGCCCATCATATGGCAGAAAATTTGGAGAAGCTCGTGCTGAGTGTAGCAGAAGGCTATAACCATATTCTCGCACCGGCGACGACGACAGGTAAAGACTTTATGCCACGCATTGCCGCTAAGCTGGATGTGCAGCAAATCTCTGACATTATTGCGGTGGAAGGTGCCGATACATTCAAGCGCCCGATTTATGCGGGGAACGCAATTGAGACGGTAACGTCTAGCGATGCGACGAAGGTGATTACGGTACGCCCAACCGCGTTTGATAAAGCGGAGTTGGGTGGAAGTGCTGGCGTGGAAAATGTTGCAGGCGCGGGTGATGCCGGTCTGTCTAATTTTGTGAAGCTGGAAGGTTCTGGCGGTGATCGTCCTGATCTAGCGGCGGCTGCGGTTGTGGTCTCCGGTGGCCGTGGCCTGGAGAATGGCGATAAGTTCCGTGAGGTGCTGGAGCCATTGGCGGACAAGCTGGGTGCTGCGATTGGTGCGAGCCGCGCTGCCGTGGATGCGGGCTTTGTGCCGAATGATTATCAGGTGGGGCAGACGGGTAAAATCGTCGCGCCGGATTTGTATATCGCGGTGGGCCTCTCTGGTGCGATTCAGCATTTGGCTGGGATGAAGGGCTCTAAGGTGATCGTGGCTATTAATAAGGACGAGAATGCGCCTATCTTCGAGATTGCCGATTACGGTCTGGTAGCGGACTTGTTTGATGCAGTGCCGGAACTGGTGAATAGTTTATAATTGCCCCTGCTACGGCCTGCTGGCGTGGTCTAATGGTCCCACGTGCCTTACACTTCGGGACGGGCGCAATGGGTCTAACGGCTTCGCCGACTAAAGATTGGCCTGCTGGCCAAAGGGCTCTAGCCAATCCAAAATTAATCGATTATAAACGGGCGCATGAAGGATTCGCTCAAGATTGCGCTTGCCCAATGCAACCCCACGGTGGGGGACATTATGGGCAATACGGAGCTGGTCATCACCCGTGCGGGTGAGGCAGACAGCCAAGGTGCCGACCTTATTGTTTTCCCTGAGATGGTGCTGACCGGATATCCGCCGGAAGATTTGCTGTTTAAAGATGTGTTTCAAGATGCGGCCGTGCAGGCGCTGGAGCGTGTGCGCTCGGCGAGTAAAGGCTGGGACTGTGCGGTGCTGCTCGGTACGTTGTTGCGTGAGGCGGGCGAGTTGTATAATGCCGCCGTGCTGATTGAGAAGGGCGAGATTGTCTATACGCAATATAAGCGTGACCTGCCGAATTACGGCGTGTTTGACGAGAAGCGTATTTTCGCCAAAGGCAGCAAGCCGCGTCCGTTCACGTGGAAGGGGCTGTCGATTGGGTTGTTTATTTGCTCCGATATTTGGAACCACCAAGTGGTGGATTTTATGGCGCGCAAGGGCAAGGCGGATATGCTGATTGCCATCAACGCATCGCCCTATGAGATGGGTAAGGCGAAGCAGCGCCGCAACGTGGCGGAGCTTGCGGTGCGTGAATGTAAGGCGCCGCTTATTTACACGAATATGGTCGGCGGGCAGGATGAGCTGGTGTTTGATGGCCGCTCGTTTGTGTTGGATGTGAAGGGCAATGATGCAGGGCGTCTGAGCGCCTTCCGCGAGGAATTGGCGATGACGCAATGGCGCAAACATGCCGATGGCGCATGGTATTGTGAGGAATCGCCGTTTGTGAAATTGCGCGGCGATATGCCGACGATTTACCAAGCCTGCGTGCTGGGCTTGCGCGATTATGTGAATAAGAACGGCTTCCCCGGTGTGGTGATTGGCCTTTCCGGCGGGATTGATTCGGGCCTGACCGCGGCGATTGCGGTGGATGCGCTTGGACCAGAGCGGGTGCGCGGGATTTTGATGCCGTCGCCTTATACCTCGAAAGACAGTATAGAAGATGCCGAAGAGCTTGCAAAGCGCCTAGGCGTGAAGCTGGATACCGTGCCGATTGATGAGGGTATGCGTGCCTATAAAGAAATGGTGGGGCCACTGATTCGCGGCGTTGAACCAGGCACGACTTATGAGAATGTGCAGGCGCGCATCCGTGGGAATATCCTGATGGCCTTTAGTAACGCGCATGGCCATATGGTAATGACGACGGGGAATAAATCCGAGCTTTCAGTCGGCTATGCGACGCTTTATGGCGATATGTGTGGCGGCTATTCGGTGCTGAAGGATATTTATAAAATCACGGTCTATCGCCTCTCGGAGTGGCGTAACCGTTACCCAAGCAAGCCGGAAAAACGGTTAGAGACGTTCCTTGGGCCGGAAGGGATTGTGATTCCGCAGCGTATGATTAGCAAAGCGCCTAGCGCGGAGCTGAGGCCCGACCAGACCGACCAAGATACGCTGCCGCCCTATGACGAGCTGGATGCGATTTTGATGCAGCTTATCGAGAAACGCGCCTCGATAGAGGATGTGGTCGCGCTTGGTTATAACCGCGAGACGGTGAAAGTTATCGCCCGCATGATTTATTTCGCGGAATATAAGCGCCGCCAGTCGCCTCCGGGCGTGAAGGTGAGCGGTATGAGCTTTGGCCGCGACCGCCGATATCCGATTACGAATCGTTGGATTAGTACTCGTTTATAGTTTTATTATTGCTCCTGCGCTTCGCTACTGCTCCGAATTTGTACACTCGCTTTGCTCGCTATTTCGCCGTCTTGCCGGCTAGGCACGCTCGCCAAACATTTGGCGTGGCGCAGTCGCGCCATCGCTCGCGCCCTAGTCGGGCAAGCTCGCATTCTTGTACCCGCGTGAATTCGTAATCTTTTGGCGTTGCGTAGTGCCAGAAGACCCCGTATAAAGCGCGCATGACTGAGAAAGTAAAAGTTCGATTTGCCCCTTCACCCACCGGCTATGTGCATGTGGGGAATATGCGTACTGCGCTCACTAACTGGCTGTTTGCGAAAGCAGCAGGCGGGGAGTTTTTGCTGCGTATTGATGATACCGACACCGAGCGTTCTAAGGACGAATACGAAGAGGCTCTTAAGGAAGACCTGCAATGGCTGGGGCTGGAGTGGGATAGCTTCGCGAAGCAATCGGACCGTTTTGACGAGTATGATAAAGCCAAAGAGAAGCTGATTGCCGATGGCCGCCTCTATGCGTGCTACGAAACGCCGGAAGAGCTGGAAATCAAGCGTAAGATGCTGGTCTCACGCGGGAAGCCGCCCATTTATGACCGCAGCGCCCTTAGCCTCACGGATGAGCAAAAGGCTGCCTACGAAGCCGAAGGCCGCCAGCCGCATTGGCGCTTTAAGCTGGAGGACGCGCCGATTGAGTGGGAAGATTTGGTGCGTGGCTCGGTGCGCTTTGAAGGTAAGAACCTCTCTGATCCTGTGTTGATTCGTAAGGACGGCGTGCCACTCTTTACCCTCTCTACGTCAGTGGATGACGGGCAGATGGGCATCACGCATATTCTGCGCGGGGAGGACCATGTCTCTAATACCGCCATTCAGGTGCAGATTATGGAAGCGCTGGGCTATAATGTGCCAGTGTTCGGGCATACCGCACTGCTGCAAATGAAGGACGGTAAAATCAGTAAGCGTGTAGGCGGTGGCGATATCCGTTCGATGCGCGAAGGCGGGATTTTCCCGATGGTGATCAATAGCTATCTCGCGAAGATTGGCACGTCGGATGCGATTGATTTGTTCACCGATATGCAGGCGCTGATTGACGGATTCGACATCAAGAAATTTGGCCGCTCGATGGCGCATTTCGAGCATGAAGAGCTGGAGCGTTTGAACACCAAACTGGTGCACCAACTGCCGTTTGAAGAAGTGAAGGCGATGCTTGCCAAAGAAGGCTTGAACGACGTGGATGAGAGCTTCTGGGAGCAAGTGAAAGCGAATCTGGGCAGCGTTGGCGAATTGAAAGACTGGTGGGAAATGCTGCATCAGCCTATTCAGCCGGTGATTGAAGATGCGGACTTCACCCAAGCGGCGGCGCAGCTCTTGCCAGATGGCGAGTGGAGCGAAGAAAGCTGGGGCGAGTTTGTGGAGAAGGTAAAAGGCGAAACAGGTCGCAAGGGCAAACAGCTCTTTATGCCGCTGCGTTTAGCCCTTACAGGCCGCACGGATGGCCCTGAATTGCCAAAAATTTTCGCACTGCTAGGCCGCGAACGCGCGCAAAAACGCCTTCAAGGCGAAGCCGCGTAATTACTCGCATTTTAGCTAGATTTTCACTCTTTCTTCACCTTTAGGGCGTAGAATGATGCTATGGATTATGGTCCCGAGATATTGCCTGCACTACCTAAGGGGAGAGTGCGTTCAGCGACATTGCAGAGCGCCTTTGTGCGTGACGTGGATGTGGACTTTTACACCGAATTGTTTGATGCCAAAGCGGATATTACGAAGCTGAATGAGAAAAGTGAGAATTTAGCCTACCAGCCTTTGGTGGATTGGCTAAGTGATGCGGCACGGAAAGTGGAAATCAACTATAGTGGCGTGATTGATGCTGCGACTGGTGACGTAGAAGATGCACCCGCATTGCAGCCAGTTAGTATGGTGGTTGATTACGACGCGATAGTAGGGCTGCATCATGCGATTGCGCAGACGCAGGACTTGATACAAAAAGCGAGTGATGATGATTTGGCGATTTATGAAAAGCACGTAAAAGCATTATGCGATTTGTTCTTTGTAGAAACGATCCAGGTTACACAATCACAGGCCGCTTATAACCGTGCTAATTACCCTCCGCAGTAACGGTTTTTGCTGACAAGCTCACGGATAAAAGCTAACAGCAATGCATGACTATTTCTCTTTACGATTCGCTCTCTGGGAGCAAGCAGGCATTTCAACCCGCTGAGGCAAACCATGTGCGCATGTATGTGTGTGGGCCGACAGTCTATTCCCGCCCGCATATTGGCAATGCGCGCAGTGCTGTGATTTACGATGCGTGGTTTCGGGTGTTCTCGCAGGCCTATGAGAAGGTGACCTATGTGCGTAATATCACCGATGTGGATGATAAGATTAATGCCGCGGCGAGCGAGCGCGGGATTACGATTCAAGCGCTGACCAAAGAGGTGACGGCGCAGTTTCATGAGGATATGAGTGCGCTGGGCTGTTTGCGCCCGACGGTTGAGCCGCGTGCGACGGAACATATCGCAGAAATCATCGCGATGATTGAGAAGTTGATTGCGGCAGGCCATGCCTATGCGGCGGAAGGGCATGTGCTGTTTAAGGTGCGTTCATATGAGCAATATGGTGCACTCTCGCGCCGTAGTTGGGATGAGATGATTGCAGGCGCACGGGTGGAAGTGGCACCCTATAAGCAAGATGCTGCTGATTTTGTGCTGTGGAAGCCTGCGGCAGAAACGGACGATGCTTCTAGCAAGTTTGATTCGCCATGGGGCGTGGGGCGCCCCGGTTGGCATATCGAATGTTCGGCGATGAGCACGGCGCATTTGGGCGAGAGC
>CAYFFN010000053.1:0-10814 GCA_964342335.1 uncultured Azospirillaceae bacterium | reverse complement strand
TCGTCAGGCTCATAACCTGAAGGTCGCAGGTTCAAATCCTGCCCCCGCAACCAATCCCTCTTATTTGAATCCACTAGCTTAACGTGCTGTTTTCTGCATACTGCGCGCCATGACACTATCCATGTTAAAGCATATGTCTGTTTCGCTAGTGATTCGTGTGGTCGCGGTGGGGCTGATGTTCGTGGCACATGTGCTGCTAGCACGTGTGCTGGGCGTTGAGGAATATGGTGTGTTTTCTTATTATTTTGTGCTTATTCCCTTAGCGTCCATGTTTATGGATTTGGGTTTTCGCTCCAGTGCGTTACGTTATGTCACTCAGTATAAAAACGATCCAGCCCTCAAAAAAGGCTATATCCGTACCGCTCTTCTCACTTCACTAAAAATAGGTGTGGCGCTTTCTTTAGCAGCTCTTTTTTTCGCTATGGCATTTGAGATGGCACCGGCATTGGATTACACGCTGAGGAATGTTTTCATGGTGTCTATAGCCTACGCCATCATGATGGTGACGTGTAAAATTCTGCGTGCCGATGGCTATCTTTATACGGCGCAAAGCGTTGAGCAGCTTATTATCCCCTCAATATTAATATTGTCAGCAGCACTTCTATGGCTCAACGGTGGGGCGAGCATTTTAATGGGGTATCAGCTATCGGTCTTAGTGCCGGCGCTGCTCGGCGGATGGCTGGTCTGGAAATTTAGCATCGCACCCAATAAAGCAGATACGGGCCCTGCAAAAGAATGGGTGCAGTGTTCCATGCCTATGGGGTTCTCTGCCACGGCGCTTGGCCTAATGATGCGTTTGGATATTGTAATGCTTGGCTTTTTTGTCGCACCAGAATTAGTGGCTGTGTATGCCGTTGTTCATCGGGTGGGCAATCTATGTTTGTTTCCTTTTCAAGCGATGGATATGGTCGCCGGCCCCAGAATCGCCTATTTGTGCCATGAGCAAAATGGGAGGGAGCTACGGGTGTTTTTAAAGACGATTACACTAGCATCGCTGGCATTGGCTGGCTGTGCGGCATTAGCTATGGCATTGCTAGGGGGCTTTATCTTGCAGCTTTTTGGCTCAGAATATGCGGATCACAAAATATTGCTTCTCTGTTTTCTCGTGGTTTACATGCTCCGTTTGAGCAGTTGGCCGCTTAGTCAGCTTCCCAATGTTTTGGATAAGCAAAAGAGTTATATGCTGTTGGTGGCTGCTGTGGTTGTCGTGATGGGCGTTTGCTTCCCGTTTGCCATTCAAGCCTACGGACTTTACGGCGCGCTGGGGGTAAGTGCGCTGGGGACTGTGCTCTTCAATATTGGGTTTATAGTGCTGTTACGCTCTATCCCGCTGCTCAGAAGCTGAATGAGTATAAACACGATAGCCGGATTGTTCACTGCGCAAAGCGTCGTAGAAGGCTGTATTGGCTTCCAAATGCTGACCTAAATATATGCCCTCTGGGAGTAGATAAGGTTTTTGGGCAATATATTTACTTACGATAGATTGCATGAAGCGTCGCCAAGTTAAGGCGCGTTTGGGGAGAACTCGCAGCTTTTGAATAGGAGATAAGTCTTTAAACCAAATATGGCTCAGCGAGTCGTCTTTAGATGAGCTGCATAATGCAAGGTCTAGGCTGCTACAAGATTTCAACCCCAGTGCTTTGAGGAATCGCTCGCGTGCAAATGTAAGGCGCATCGCTACTTCTGAGTAGGATTTATTGGCACAGCGATGTTTTGTGAATTGCTCTTGTAATGAGGCTAGCTGCTCTGGTGTTAATTCAAGTAGCTTTTGCATAAAACTAAGGTCATTGACGCCATCAATGGAAACAACGACCACCTTCTCAAACCTAGCGGCCAGCAAATCAACCAAAGCCTGGTAATGAAGCGCATCGCAGTTAAAGATTCCGCCCAGACGGGTGCGGGCATAGGGCGCGGTTTCTTCATAGCGTTTGCTACACAAGAAGAAGTGTTCTGCAGGAATGATATGTCCCTCATGCACCCGCTGCTGATAGACGCTGCGAAGATAAGATTTTGGTGAGCGAAGCGTGAGAAGGATAGTGCTTTGTGCACCAAACATGGTCTGAAGATAATCGCAGTCTTCTTGCCAGTGCGCGGGGTTCCAGGTGAGAAGTGACTCTTTCGAAATAAAGTGTAGCCCCTCATCGTCATGGAAAAACTTGGCTAGAGATTGTGCTTCAGGGCGATGTGCGATGTAGCGATGCTCCGTGATGGCATGGTACCAGCGTTCATCATTGTACGTATCCACCAAGCCTTTCGCTTTGAGTGTCGAGAAGACATGCTTTTGCAAGCTGCTCGTGCCTGTTTTGCCTAACCCTACATGAACGATATTCATGATACATCCTTATCGCAGGCTGTGCAGGCGCGGCGTTGGGCTTTGAGTTTTTTGCTAAAGCTTTCCCCGTCCTCATAATCGATGAAGCGATCATAATGAGCGTGGGGATCGGGTGGGGTGTTTGCGTGCTTGATCGGGCACCAGTACCATTCGGTACGCGCGGTAATTTCGGCGACGTAAGAAATAACGCCATTGGCGTATTCGCAGTAAAGGCAGTTAAGTTTTTGGTACCAATTTAGGTGCTCCAGCTTCACACGATCGAACACGACATGCTGCGCGCGGTCCACCATGGGAATCTTATACACGCGGAAGCAAACAGCCTGATAAACGGTCCCACAAATATCCGCGATAATGAAGGGGATAATCAGCCCATAGATGAGTGGAGAGGTGAGCACCAACAAAGCAAAATGCTTTGGGTTCTTTTGAATGCGCGTAAACAATTGGTTCATAGCACTTTAATGGCAGTGCGGGCTAACTCGGTCAAGCCTCTGGGGTTAATGGTGCACCACGTTTTATTACGAGTGACCCGAAGATCATGCCAAAAATAGCCAGCACAAAGCCCACCAACTGCGGCGGAATGAGCAGCGGGTCTTGGTCATTGGCCAGTAGGCTTACATTGATGCTTTCTAGCACCGCCCAGCTAATCACCCCAAACAGGATAGAGAGTAGGGCACCTTGGTTGTTCGCGCGTTTCCAATAAACGCCAAAGGCGAGGGGAACGAATGCGCCGCATAGTGTGACTAGATAAGCATTCTCCACCATCTCAAAGATGCTTAGACCCGCCGTCGCACTGAAATAACCATAAGCGAGTACCACTAGGCCAAAGCAGAAGACTGTAGCGCGCAACGTAATCAGTAGGCCGCGATCATCCAAGCGCAGCGGCTCTTTCAGAATGTTTTCTGCAATAATGGCCGATGGGGCGAGTAGGGTGCCTGATGCGGTGGACATAATCGCCGAGAGCAATGCGCCGAAAAATAAGACTTGTACCACCAGCGGTACATTCGCGAGGATATATTCCGGCAGAATGCGCTGGGTATCACCGCCTTCGGCCATATGCATTTCGAGCAGTTCTGGCTGCGCCATCACAGCGGCGTAGGTAATAAACACAGGGATGAAGCAGAAGAAGATATAGAACGCGCCACCAATAACCGTACCGCGCACGGCGGTTTTTTCGTCCTTTGCGGCCATCACGCGCTGGAAGACGTCCTGCTGGGGGATAGAGCCAAGCGCTAGCGTCACAAAGGCACCGATAAAGCCGAGAATGGCCGCCGTATCCATCTCGGGCCAGAAGTCGAATTTTCCTGTATCGGCTGCATGGGTGATTACGGCACCTGCGCCGCCATCCACGTCACCCGCTACCAAGAAGGCAACAATCACAAGGCCGAGCAGAATCATCATCATTTGGATGAAGTCCATAATCGCGACAGAGAACATACCGCCGAAGATGGTATACATCATCACCGCACTGATGCCGATAACCATGCCCCATTCAAAGCCAATGGTGCCTTGGGTCACGAGGTCGATAACCAGCCCTAGAGCCACTACTTGGGCGGATACCCAGCCTAAGTAGCTGATACAAATGGCAATGGAGACGAACAGCTCGACGGTGCGGCCATAGCGCCGACGGTAAAAGTCACCAATCGTCAGCAAGCGCATCCCGTAGAGACGGGCGGCGAAGAAAATACCAACGAAGATAAGGCATAAACCTGCACCAAACGGGTCGGCAACCACGCCGCCTAAGCCTTCATCGATAAAGGTCGCGGGGATGCCCAGCACCGCCTCGGAGCCAAACCAGGTTGCGAAGACCGTGGCAATGGTCACGTAGATGGGCAGTGAGCGCCCCGCGAGCACGAAGTCAGTGGAACTATTAACCTTGCGAACCGCATAGAGGCCAACGGAAATCGAAAGCGCAATATACAGAATGATGAATAGATTAAGCGTATCCAAAGCTTTTCCTCAGTTATTCTGCCGTAGCGTCACTCGCAATAATCGTTTTATGAGCAGCGCCAAAGCCGTTAAAGTTGCTTCGCGATACCTCGCCATAAGCACCCAACTTGTCAAGCACGATCCAATCACCCGCCTCGATATTCTCAGGCAGCATGAAAGGGCCATTCATCATATCAACGGAGTCACAGGTCGGGCCCGCTAAGCGGAATGCTACCGTTTCGCCGGATTGCTTCGCCGCATCACGATGCACCGCACGGGTAGGATAAGGAAGGCCAATCGCACCGCCAGCCTCAAACAGGCCACCATACGTGCCATCGTTGATATAGAGCAGATCGCCTTTGCGGCCTTCGACGCGCACCACGAGGGAACCCGCATCGGCAACGAGGCCGCGGCCCGCTTCGCAGAGCAGTTCCATCTCACCAAGGCCATTATCCACGAGGGATTGGCTTACGGCATCCATGTATTCAATCACGGCTGGAGGAGGGGTGTCGGTGTTCAAAGCGGTTGGGAATCCACCGCCAATATCCAGCACTTCTACGGTAGCACCAGAGTCTTTAATCACCTGCGCGCTGTACGCGATGGCATTCTTATAGACGTCCACATCGGTACATTGCGTGCCCACATGGAAGCTCACCCCAAGCTTGCGGCTGTGGGCGGCAGTTCGTCGGATAAGATCAGCAGCGATATCCGGCTTCGCACCGAATTTGGTAGAGAAGTCGGTTGCTACGTTCCCTTTCGGCACGGAGATGCGCACGAAAAGCTCCAAATCATCGGCGTAATCGTTCGCTTGAAGAATCTTCTCCAGCTCTTCTGGCGTATCGAGCACAAAGGCGCGCACGCGGTAATTAGTATACGCTTCCGCGATGGCCTCCGGCGCTTTGATAGGGTGCATAAAATACAGCGGTGCAAACGGGAAGAGGGAGCGGATATGCTTCACTTCATAGAGTGACGCAACGTCAAAACGCTGCACCCCTTCGCTATACATCGCTTGCAGGTAGGCTGCATCAGGATTGCACTTCACAGCATACATCACTTCACCCGGGAAGTGGCGCACGAAATTGCGCGCAGTGCGGTGCATTTGTTGCAGGTTTTGCACACTCATGGGAATGGCCGGCGCGAGTTCGCGCACGATGTCGTTTTTCAAACCGAAGCGGGTATCCAGAGCAGATTGCGTGAAGCAATAATGCTGTGGCTCAAACACCTCTGGGCCAGCAGGTTGAACCGCATAAGACTGAATTGAAACAGAAGAAAAGCTAACGGATGGGCAAATGTCCATAATCGACCTCAATAATATCTGTGCTTGAAAGCACGGTAGTTAATAAAGCAAGCATAACGCTATCCACAAAGTGCCCGACATTTCAGACGGGAAGTTTACGAACCGCGGATCTCCTTGCTTACTAACGTACCTGGGTCGATCTCTGGTGACCCTCTCTATAGGCTATTTTGATGTTTTATAAAAGCATTTTTTGCCCCAGCAAAAATGACGAAAAACAGCCATTTTTATGCATGGCTGTAACATAGCTGTAACATTCGAGTGGTATTATAAAGCGTAGAAAGGTTTAACTAGATGTTCTTTGCACTCTTATTAGCAGCAGGCGGCACGCTCTTCGGTAGCCAGTATTATGGCTCAGATGAGGCAAGCGAGCGCCGTCGTAATGAGGCGGCTGCTATGTTGTTCAATAATATGGGTTTTGAGGGGCTTGGGCTTTACAATTTCTTCGCACATATTCTGCGTTTCTTCGGTGCCGACGTCCCTGTTTTTGATGTGAATAGCAATACAGGAAATCGCAGCATCTTTGAGTTTCCACGTAACCTAGAAGAAGAAGCTAGCGAAATGCGCGTTGAGGCTGCGGCTCTAGAACAACAAGGCGATACACAAGGCGCTGAGCGATTGGTGAACCGTGCTAACCGTCTCGACAATACGGCAGGTAATGCGCGTGAGCAAATGGCCGATCAGCTGCACAGTGATTTGTCACTCCCAGAAAGCTTGGCAACCGCCATCGCAAACAACGATGCTGCATTGACTGAATTGCAACAAGTGCTAGTAGCGGCTGAAATTTCTATAACAGACCTACAATTGCTAGGTAATAACCGAGATAATATCTTCTCTGTAGCGGCGTTAACGGAGCTGCTGACAGATAGCCCAACCATTATGACCCTGCTTGCAGAATCGGATTTGGTGCCAGACGCTGTACAAGAGGCATTCCTAAACGCCAATTTTAATGACCCAGTATTTTTGCAAACCTTAAGTGCAAATCTTAAAACCGCTGATGGCAATGAAATTGCAAATGTGCTTTCGGATACGCTTCGCGTTTATGTAATGGGCAATATGTCCGATGAAGAGCGTGGTGAAGTAGCTGTGAGTGTGTTGAGTGATCCTGAAGAGTTGAGCTCTCTTTTGACGGAGGCGGGCCTTAGCGGTGAGGCACACGCAACTGCGCTGGCCTTTTTCGCTCGGAATACTGAGAATTTAGAGAATATTTTTGGGGCGGAAGATATTGGCGTTCTGACCACAATTCTGACGAATGAGCCTGAGCTATTAGCAGATATAGCGGCCAACCCACAAAATTTCCTGATGCAGATCTTGGAGCGTGAAGAATTCGCTTCTATCAAAGAGAGCCTTATGGCGCGTATTATCGCAGGTAATCAAGTCGAAGAGGCTTTGGGCCAGATGGATTACAGCATGCTAGAACCACAGCAGCGCGATTTTGCGCAATTTATTTCCGCTGTATTGTCTCGTCAATCAAATGGGGAAGCTAGTAATTTGGATTTGATTGCACAGAATCAAGAGTTAGCAGTGGGGCTTCTTGGTGCGTTAGGCGGCGAAGAATTCTCCATTACCTCTGGTCAGCGCGCATCCATCAACAATTTGGTATCTCAAATAGATTTTGAAGATGCCTTCTATAATGCGAACCTGGAGAATTATGATAGCCAGTCATCTATATACGCAACCATACAAGAGGCGCAGAGCCAACTTAGGGCTGCGGCTGAAGAAGCAGGGGCGGATTTTGACCCACGTGAATACAGCATCGTTGATGGTCAAATGCAGTTCTTGGTAAATTTAGCTACGGGCCAAATGGTTTCTGATGAGACTGCGCAGCAGCGTTAATTCCCCAACAACCCTTTAAAACCATCACGCAGGCTTTTCACGCCTTCTTCAATATCCTTCAGCTGTTGCTTGCCCGAGTCACGCTGCTCGCGCACTTGGTCTTCGATTGCCTTGCCTTGCGCTTTATAATTATCGCGCACCGCTTTGACAGCATCCTCTGCCGATTTAATCGGATTTTCTTTGTTGCGCTCTTCTGCGGCTTTCAGTTTCGTGATGTCTTCTTCACTTAAACACGGGTTGGTGTTCTCTGTGATGCCCATCTTATCGGTTACCTGTTCTCCCAGTAATGCCGCTAATCCAACACCTGTGGCAGAGCCCAGCGCCCATTTTCCTGCAGTAAGGAGTGTGCTTGTCGCATCTGCGTTTGCACTGATATCTTTCCACGGGCCAGAAACTTTAATGGGGGGCACAACATCCGCAAAGCCCACAAGATTGGACTTCACATTCATGGTCACATCCACGGTCTCTTTGTTCAGGTTGGTCGAACCTTCACCTACCATTAATGCCACCGGGGTTTTGGCGGAGAGTATGTTGCTCTTTGCTACACCATTATTAATATCCCAGCCGCTTACAACACAGGCAATATCGATATATTCTTTATTGCTACTTTCTGGCTGAAGGATGGAAAGCAGGTCAAAGCCCTGCACAAGCTTAGACGGGGTTTTGTATTTTGCGTCTTTACTATGCACAAACACCGTTCCTTTGCTGGTCGCTAGCCATTTATGCAATGAGTCGCCGTTACCATTCAGCTTGATGCGGAATTGCGTGTTAGGCGCCGTAAGATCTTTCACACCATTGGCCTTGAGGAAATCTCCAAAATTCATCCCAGTCGCGGTAATGTCCAGTGATAGTGCAGCAGCCTCCTTGCTTGCCGCATTGAGCGTAATTGCTGCCTGAAGTTCGCCGCTAGCGAGTTTCGCTGTAAGCGGAGCGACGGTGAGTTTGCCTTCCTTCACTAGGGCTTTGATGTTAGTGCCGCTAGCAGACCATTGATCCGAAATGCGAATTTGATTCGCCTGAAGGGTGACATCTGCATTGATACTGTTAAACGCACCAATCGGGAATGCTACATTAGGAATGGAGCGGCCACTCGCTGTTTTGGTGGACTCGGATGCTGCTATCGCTTCCTGCTTCTTCTTATTGCCAAAGCTAGAAGAGAGCTTTTCAATATCTATGGTATCGCTTTTCAGGTCCGCTTTGATAGCAGGTTTCTCACCGCTTAATTGAACAGAAGCATTGCCTGAAATCTTTTGCTCAGCCACTTCCAGTGTCAAATTGCTCATTTGAATGAATGCTTTATCGCCTGTAATGCTGCTCTGCATACGCATGGCTGGTAGTGTCTCAAAGGCAGGCTGTACAGACTTAAGGGCAGGAGGGTTATTTAAGGCTGCGGTAGCGGATAATTGTAACTCGGCCTTGCCCAGCGGATCCTTTACGGTGCCTTTTACATTCACGTTATTGTCGCTGTCTGTGCCATTGGCTTTAACATCCAATGTCGCTTCGCTTTCCGTGAGCGAAGCAGAGCCAGTGATTGCAAGCGCGTCGTTCAGTAATAGTTCCATGCTTTTTATGGAAAGGCTGCGTTCGGTAATATCGCTAGCGCTTAGGTCCTGAACCGCAAGCGTTTGGACTTGGCCTGTAGCATGGTCACGGTATTTCAGGCGGATATTTTCTAGGCTAAACGTCCCAAGATTGAAGCTGCCACCTTTGGATGTTTTGGTCTCTTTTGGTTCCGCAGCTGGGCTTTCCGTTTTTTCGGTTAGATCTGGGAGGTTTAATGTGCCATCGGATTTTTTCTCAATAAATGCGTCGCCATCTTGCAAGCCCACATAACCAAGCTCGATATTGCCACTCAAAAGCGGAAGAATAGAAAGTTGCGCCTCTAATTTGCTGAGTTTGAATAGTTCAGGCTCCTTGCCCCAATCGGCGTTGGAGAAAGTAACATCCTCAATCGCGAAGGTGGGTTGAAGGCCAATTTTGGCTTGGATGGGGCCGGCGAGGGTAAGTTCGCGCCCTGTCATTTTGCGCACTTCGTCTTGGGCAAGGTCTTTATAGGTCTGCTCATCTACCACAGCCAACACGATGAATGGCGCTGCCAATAGCAGTAATACCAACGTGAAGAGTGTCCCTAAAAACCATTTTACCAAGCGCATGATGCCTCCATATTTATTCGCGGCCTAGGGATACTAAATAGGGCAAGCTTTGGCTAGGAAAAGGTTGGACGCACAAAAAAAGGCACCCGAAGGTGCCTTTTCGTATTGCTTTTGAGGCTTAACCGCCCGCGCCACCACCTGGTACGCCACCAGGGACACCAGGGCCGCAATTGGGTGTTGTCGGACAGCTTGGCGGATCAAACGTATCTTGCTCATAGCTGGGTCCATCACTATCGGTGAGCTCAATAATGGCAGGGATTTCAAAGACAATTCTCCAGATACCACCTCTAGTGGGTAATGCATCATCTGCAATCTCATTTAAGGTTTGATCACTACCCACTGCAGAAACAAGCATTCTATCCGCGATTCGAGTAGATAAAAATTCCGTTCCCTGCCCTAAGTCATTGTTTAGCGTTGAAAGCAATGCTCCTGCTGCTACAGGATCGTTGCCAACATTGACTATTAAGTCTGTCCACGCAGCTGCATTTGTCTCGTTTTCACGAGTCTCTTGCATGAGAATAGCTAGGTGACGCTCCATCTCTTCTGGGGTTTCGGCATTGGCCATATTGCTAAGAAGTCTTACAATACGATTGTTGGCATTTAGGTTGCTGACTTCCGCTCCTTCATTGTTCACACTAGTTTCGCTTAACAAGCTGTTCACAATGTCTGGATTGGCCTGAATACTGCGTGCTAAATATACGGCCATCAGTTGTGGGTGTGCCTCAGCAACTTGAGCCAAATATTCAGCTTGTTGATTGTTGGCTTGTAGGTTTTCTACTCCACCGAGGCCATCTTCACCTTGAAGATCAAGGATACGAGCCATCAGTTCGGCATCATTGTTTAGGGCGTCTAGCAAAATAGCTCTGTTTGCTGGATCATTAAGCGCGTACTCTCGTAGAGAGCGCATTACCAAGCCTTCTTCACTCGCAGGGTTTTCTGCGGCGGTTAGGAAGTCTTCTAAGCCCTCTGTCCAAGGTAATTCAAATAGGTTTAAGAATGTTCCTTGGTCACGATTCGCGCGATTGACTGTACGTCTAACGGCAGCTTCAAAATCATTAGCAGTTCGCGAATCGATCATTGTAGTGCCATCGCTAAGATAATTCACACTTCCACGGTCCCAACTATCTAGGGGGGTGCTCAAGAAGTCTTGATTGGTTCTACGAATTTGAATGACAGCTTCAATTAGCGCTTGGTTAGCATCGCGCATTGACGCAGGGTTGCCACTGTCTGGTGCAGCGAACGCACCATTAATAAGCGCATCCGCACCTTCCAC
>CAYFFN010000052.1:0-10874 GCA_964342335.1 uncultured Azospirillaceae bacterium | reverse complement strand
TTACTCCCACAAAAAGCGTAATCAACGCACCGCGCCGGAATAGAAGTACCAGCCTAGTCCAATGGTGAAGATGAAGCAGCCATAGAGGGCGTGCTCAATCCAGACGAGCGCGAGGGAACGCGTACGGTCATAGGTCTGCGCGAAGAGTACGCCGCCGATGCAGCTCAACAGCAGCGCGACCCAATTGTCGAAAATCACATGCACATAGCCAAAGGCAATGCCGCTGGCATAGATCAAGCTGCGCGGGTTGGAGAAAATCTCGCTATAGCGCCAGAAGAAAAACGTGCGGAAAATCACCTCCTGCGGGAAGACGGAAAGTAGCGGATAGATGACCATAATCATCATCCAAAGCTGTGGCTTTTCTTGCGGGAGAGAGAGTAGTCGCTCTGGCTCGAACAGTGCGACGCCCGTACCAAGCACCAAGGCCGAAAGCACAAAGCGAAATAGAATCGGCTTCAGCTCCTTCCAGCACACCAAGTCCGTGCGGAATATCTCTTTACGCTTCCATGCACCCTTGCGGTACATCGCGACGATAATGACTAATGTAAGCAGCCACAAAATGCCAAACACCGCTCCACGCATGGGGAAGATGTAGAGGATGGTTGGCAGCGCCACCGTAAGCGCCAAACATTCCAACCATAAATACGGATGCCACTTAATCATGCAGGGAAGATAGGGATAGTATGGGTGCTAAGCAAGGAGTTGGTCTTCACATTTCCGTCTAACGTTTTTGCTTCGGCTCGATACACTCACCTCACAAAACCGAAGACTCCCATGATTAACACTGGAAATGCCTTATCAAGGCATTTCCAGTGTTAATGGTGCGCGTGGAGGGACTTGAACCCCCACGCCTCGCGGCACTAGAACCTAAATCTAGCGTGTCTACCAATTTCACCACACGCGCACGGAGGGGTTGCTATAGCCATAAATTATAGAAAAAGCAACACAACCATGGTATGTATAGAACAATTATAATAAAAACCTATAAGTCTTAAAACTTTTTGGTTGCATTGGCAATAGTTATGGATACCATAGGTTGCATAACAAACGCACGGAGCGGGCGTAAAAATGGGGACAAGGCTAATAACAAAGGAACTCGCACCACTTTTTGTGGAGCGTTTATTTGTAGCCGCACGAGACGGTGATACAAATGAGATACGAGTGCTGCTGGACGCAGGGATGGATATAAACACCCATCACCCCCAACACACAAGAACACTGCTAATAGAGGCTACTCGCAGCGGCCATGCAGCACTCGTCACCTACCTTATCGAGAATGGTGCCAATCCGAATCGTTGCGAACATTTGGCGATGCTTACACCTTTGCACTATGCCATTGAGAATCGGCGTGAGGATGCAATGCAATGCAATGCCTCATCAGCGCAAACTCAGATCCCACGCTTGCAAGTCGCCGTGGCATGCAGCCCTTGCATTACCTCTGCATGCGCGAGGTGGAACCGAAGGAAATCTCTCTGGCTAGCAGCATGCTGCGCATGCTACTCACTGCCAATCCCCCACTGGATGAGCTGGATGGCGATGATGCCTCTGCCTTGCATTATTGCGCAGCGCAGAACAATCTCGCTTGCGCGCATATCTTACTGGAAGCGGGTGCAAACCCGAACATTCAAAGCCGCAATCACGACGTGAGCCCTCTACATATTGCGATGCTAGAGAAGAACTTTGATTTCGCCGATTTGCTCTATGCGTATGGCGCAGTAGACACAATACCAAACAAATTCGGTCAAACTCCTCGCGAACTACTTACGGGCAAGCGCAACAGTTACAAACCACCTAACTGCGGCACGGCACAAGAGATACAAGCCGTGCTGGAGCGCATCGTGCCGCACAATCTCAAACCGGTATAGGCTTGCCATGATGCGCAAAAGCCGCTAGCTATGCGCCATGACTTACGAGACCAAAGAACTACCAAAAAAATACGACCATACTGCAACGGAAAAGAAGTGGCAGGAGCATTGGTTCTCCGGCGATGTGTACGCATGGAAGAACGACCAGTCACGCGCAGAAACCTTCGTCATCGACACGCCCCCGCCAACGGTCTCCGGCCTGCTGCATATGGGGCATGTATTCTCCTACACCCAATGTGACTTTGTCGCGCGCTACCAGCGCATGAAGGGCAAAGACGTGTTCTACCCGATGGGCTTCGACGATAACGGCTTGCCGACAGAGCGCCTTGTTGAGAAGACCAAAAAGATTCAAGCACACCGCTTTATCGCCGAGCATGGGCGCGAAGCATTCATCGAGATTTGCGACGACGTGGCAGAAGAAGCCCGCGCCGATTTCCGCGCGCTGTTCCAGTCCATCGCGCTTTCCGTGGATTGGGCGCAGGAATACCACACCATCTCGCCAGACGTGCAGAAGATGTCGCAGCTCTCCTTCCTCGACCTCTATGCGAAGAACCATGTGGAGCGCAAGATTCAGCCGATGCTCTGGGATCCGGTTGATCAGACGGCTATCGCCCAAGCCGAGGTGGAAGATAAAGAACTGCCAAGCAGCTTTAACGACATCATTTTTCAAGTTGTCAGTTCTCAGGAGTCAGGAGTCAGCAATGAGCCCGCTGAAGACTGGAGACTGACGCCTGAAAACTATGTAACCATCGGCACGACGCGGCCCGAACTCATCCCTGCCTGCGTGGCACTGTTCTATCACCCTGACGATGCGCGTTACCAGCATCTCAAAGGCAAGCACGCCATCACCCCACTCTTCGGTGTAAAGGTTCCTGTGTTGGAAGACGACGCCGTCGAGATGGACAAAGGCACGGGCATTATGATGTGCTGCACCTTCGGGGACGAAGCGGACATCGAGAAGTGGCGCAAGCATGACCTGCCAGCGCGCGTGGTGCTCAACAAATACGGCAAGGTAGATTTCTCTGAAGCCGATTGGCTCAGCCCCTGCCCTGCGCTCGAAGCGATGGATAAAAAGAAAGTCTCCAACCCCGACAAAAACCATCCGGGAGCGCGTCAAATTATCCTGCAATTGCTGGAAGAATCGGGCGACCTTTTGGAGTCTAAGCCTATCACCCATGCGGTGAAATGCGCGGAGCGTTCCGGCGCGGCGCTGGAACTGATTCCGACCTATCAATGGTTCGTGAAAGTGCTGGATAAGAAAGAGGCACTCAAGGCCAAAGCGGCGGAATGTGTGTGGTATCCCGAATGGATGAAAACGCGCATGGACCAATGGATTGACGGGCTAAACTGGGATTGGTGCATCAGCCGCCAACGCTATTTCGGCGTTCCGTTCCCTGTGTGGTATAGCAAGCGCGCAGGCGAAGAAGGCAAGATGATTATCGCAGGCGCAGACGAGCTGCCAGTGAACCCGCTCATCACCCCGCCGAAAGGCTATACGATGGACGAGGTGGAGCCAGAGCCAGACGTGATGGACACATGGAACACCAGCTCCATTTCGCCAATGATTAACAGCCGCGCGATCAACAGCGAATATGGCATCGACTTTGAGCGCCATAGCGCGCTTTACCCTGCCGATATCCGCCCGCAAGCGCATGAGATTATCCGCACTTGGGCGTTCTATACGGTGGTGAAGTCGCATCTGCATTGCGATTCGGTTCCGTGGAAGCAGTTGATGATTTCGGGCTGGTGCTTGGCGGAAGACAAAACCAAGATGAGCAAGTCCAAGGGCAATGTGGTCACGCCCGTGGAGCTGATTGAAGAGCAAGGCACCGATGCGGTGCGCTATTGGGCGGCGACCTCGCGCCTTGGGCAAGACACGGCCTACAGCACCGACCTGCTAAAGATTGGCCGCAAGCTGGTGACCAAGCTCTGGAACGCCACCAAATTTGCCGCGCTGCATTTTGACAAATTGGATGCCGCTCCACCACGTGCCGCGGATGATACTGCCATCACCGCAACGCTGGATAAATGGATTCTCACCCGCCTACACCGCGCAGTAGAGAAAGCGACTGCCGCTTTTGAGAAGAACGAATATGCCGATGCGCTGCGCGCAGCAGAAGATTTCTTCTGGAACGATTTCTGCGATAATTATCTGGAGATGGTGAAAGCGCGCGCCTATGACGAGGCAGGCGAAAACCCCGAAGGTCAAAAGTCTGCCGTACATGCGATTTACCATTCTCTCGACGGCATTTTGCGCCTGTTCGCGCCGATTGTCCCGCACATCACCGAGGAGCTATACGCGCATCTCTTCCCGCATGCGTATGAGCAGAGCGGCTCACTGCACGCACGCGGCACATGGCCTAAGGCTGCGGATTATCCTGCTGCGGATGATGCAGAAGCACAGGGCAAAGATGCCGTCGTGATTCTGGAAGCGATTCGCCGCGCCAAGTCTAACCAAGGCGTATCCATCAAATACCCGCTGAATATCGTCACCGTGGCCGAGTCGCATGACGCGGCTGAGAGCGACATTTGGAACGATGTAAAATCCGCAGGGAATGTAGAAGCACTCCTCTGGAACCAACGCAGCGGCGCGGATGGCGCCATGGCGTTAGTGAGTGAAGATGAACGCTTTAATTTGGAAGTCGTGTTCGCTGAAACAGCCGATAAAGGCGCGGCGTAACGTTAGCGATTGCCACCCAGCGGCATACTCCAACGCACCCCTGCACTCTCGCCATCCGTTTGCACTTCAAAGCGCCCACCAAAGGCAGGGCGAGAATACACCGTTTCACCAAAGTCTAGATTGTCCGGCATATTCACGACAGGCTCCATGGTAAGATTCAAACGGGATGCGCCTGCCAAATCGGCTTGCTCTTGAGCGCGGCGCTCTCTGTCTTGTAGACAGTGTTGAGAGGGAGTTGAAAATGCGCTGGAGATTAAACCAATAGCCTGCCCTGCTTTTTCAGAAGGACTGCCACTGATATCATCGATATGGCATGCATTACCAAACTGGCCATCCGCAATATTCAGCGCGGCACTAAGCGCAAAATCTCGCCAGCCTTCTTGGTTTTCATCGCCCATCGTTTTCTCCAGATTTTCCCTCATAATATCGGAGAAATCTTAATGTTTCGTTAATGGATAAAATGTGAGTTATTTCTTCTCTAGGCCGAGATAGGAGTAATGGTCGGTTTTGTCCTTCCAGTCCTCTCGCACTTTCACAAATAGGAAGAGATGCGCGCGGCAGCCGAGTTGGTCTTCGATTTCGCGGCGGGCGGCGGGGCTGATTTTCTTGAGCTGCTCGCCCTTCTTGCCCAGCACGATACCCTTCTGCCCTTCGCGCTCGACGAAGATAAGCTGCTCGATGCGCACGCTGCCGTCCTTCTGCTCTTTCCAGCTTTCGGTCTCGACCGTCAGGCTATAAGGCAGCTCCTCACGCATATAGATAAAGCATTTCTCGCGGGTGATTTCACTCGCCAACACGCGCACGGGCACGTCGGTCAGATGGTCTTCGGGGAACAGCCACGGCGACTCTGGCATGCGCTTCGTCACGCCATCGAGCAATTGCTCCACCCCGTCGCCTTTGGTGGCGCTGATCATGAACACTTCCTCAAACGGATGAGCCTCCATCAGCTTTTGCGTGAGCGGGAGGAGTTGCTTGGTATCCAGCGTGTCGATTTTGTTGAGTACCAAAAAGGCTGGGCGACCGGTGGTTTTGAGCTGGGCGAGAATCTTCTTATTCTCCTCATCCAATCCCTTTTTCGCATCGAGCAGGAACAGCACCACATCCGCGTCCCCTACCCCGTTCCATGCGCATTCGACCATAGCCTTCTCGAACTTCTGCTCGCCCGGATTAAACACGCCCGGCACATCCAGACACACAATCTGCGCGCCCTTATGCAGCGCCACACCGGTGATGCGGCTACGCGTCGTCTGCGCCTTGGGCGTAACAATCGCCAGCTTGCTGCCGACCAAACGGTTCATTAGCGTGGACTTGCCAGCATTCGGCGCACCAAGAAAAGCGACATAGCCGCAATGGGTTTGTGGGTTTTGGGTCATGCGGGGGTTATAGTAAGGTCTGCGTTACTTGGCTAGTAGTAGTTTGCACACTCACTACGTTCGCTATTTCGCCGTCTTGCCGGCTAGGCACGCTCGCCAAACATTTGGCGTGGCGCAGTCGCGCCATCGCTCGCGCCCTAGTCGGGCAAGCTCGCATTCTTGTGCCCACTAGGAGTCGTGCTAGCAATCATTCTTAACTTATCATGGATACGAGTGGGAGCTGTCCGTAAGGCAGCGCCCCGTAGCCCGTCAGGGTGAAGCGCCGCGCAGCACCTAAGTGAGCAACGCGAACGTAATAGCGAGGCGAAGCCGAGTGTACAATTTAACTACCCAAAAAAAAATGGGGGCCGGAGCCCCCAAGTCGTTCTCCTCGCACAGAAGAAATCGTCTAACTTGGTAATCTTTAGGGTCTGCACCCCCCTGTTATGATTTGAATGTAGCAAATGAAGTTTAAAGAAACGTTAATAACTAGGAGCAATTTTAACCATTTGCACGGCGATTTTATTAATCAAAATTGTGGGAAAGCCTAGCTTTCGCAGTTGCCTTTTGCATTGCGGTAAGTTATGAGGGGTCATTACCTACGCACAACGCCCGCGAAAAAAAGGCAAAAACCACAGAAGAAGAGGCTCAAATGGCATCTGAAAAGAACCAAAACATCCAAGACGTTTTCCTGAATTCATTGCGCAAAGAAAAGGTGCCTGTAACGGTGTTTCTTACCAGTGGCGTAAAATTGCAGGGCAACATTACCGGTTTTGATAATTTCTGCATCGTGCTGCGTCGCGCACCGCAGATTCAGCTGGTCTACAAACATGCAATTGCTACCGTGGTGCCATCTGGCCCTGTAAGCCTCTACACGCCTGAAGGCGGTGAAGAAGGCGCAGCTCCTGCACCCGAAGCACCTGCAGCAGAGTAAATTCCCTTGATGGATGATGCGCGGCCCGTTTGCTGCATCTTACTCCCTGTCCTCAAGCAAGATCAGGCGAAGCAATTACGCGCGCCTAGTGCCAGCCTCTCCGAGGCGGTGAGTCTTGCCGAGTCGATTGGGCTAGAGATTGCCTATGCCGGCATCGTCAACCTGCAAGCGCCCAAACCTTCGACCCTTATTGGCTCCGGCAAAATCGCCGAGATGCTGGAGCATGTCGAAGAAGGGATTGACCTGCTTATTGTCGATTATGCGCTCAGCCCGCTGCAACAGCGCAATTTGGAACGTGAGCTGAAGGTGAAGGTGATTGACCGCACCGCCCTGATTCTGGAAATTTTCGGCGCACGTGCGCGCACGAAGGAGGGCACGCTGCAAGTGGAGCTGGCGGCACTGGAATACCAAAAGTCGCGCCTCGTGCGCAGTTGGACGCACTTGGAGCGTCAACGCGGTGGCGCGGGCTTTATGGGCGGCCCCGGCGAGACGCAGATTGAGCTGGATAGACGTATCATCAGCGACAAGATTGGCGTCGCTCGCCGTGCGTTGGAGCAAGTGAAACGCTCACGCGGGCTGCACCGCAAAGAGCGTCAATCCAAGCCCTACCCCACGATTGCGCTGGTGGGATACACCAATGCGGGCAAGTCCAGCCTGTTCAACACGCTGACCAAGGCGAAGGTCTATGCACAAGACCAGCTCTTCGCCACACTCGACCCGACGATTCGAAGCCTGCATCTCGCCGATGGTTTGGATGTGATGCTCTCCGACACGGTAGGGTTCATCTCCAACCTGCCGACCCAGCTCATCGCCGCTTTCCGCGCGACGCTGGAGGAAGTGTTGGAGGCGGATATTCTCCTGCATGTGCGCGACATGGCGCATCCTGACGCCGAAGCACAAAAGCAGGATGTGCTCGATGTGCTCACCGCATTGTTTGGCAATAAAGATTTTATGGAACGCACCGTGGAGGTCTGGAATAAAGCCGACCTGCCGGATTACCCTGAGCCGAAAGAGCCGGATATTTGCTGCGTCTCTGCCATTGAAGGCACTGGGTTAGAAGAACTGCGTAACCAACTGGCAAAACAAGTAATTGCACAGCATTATATTCAGCCGCTCTTGCTCATTCCCTATGAGGCTGCGGCGGCTACTGCACAACTCTATAAAAATGCGTTTGTGATAGAGAACCAAGCAACGGAAGCGGGAGCGGAAGTCTTAGCGCGTGTTACGGAAGCTCAGCTGGGGCGCATGCTACAAAAATACCCAGATATTCGGGTATTACAGCTCTAGCTTTTGGGCGTTACCAATGCAGCTCGCCCTCTGCTATCGCATGAATACTTCCAGAGCTTGTGCCAGCATCATGTGCATCAGGCATAGAGGATGTGATATATCGTCCGGCACCCGCCGCGTAGTACGGATTGGTATCGGTCTCTGACAATACACATGCGCTCAAAGCGAAGGCCATGATGATGAGTGCGAGGTTAGTTTTCATTGCTTGCTGTCCAATTGACTTTTGTCAAGGCGAGGGCTTAACACCGCACCGCAGCAAAGTCAAGAACTATAGGTTTATTTATAGCAACTATAAGGTGTTAAAATAGTTATCCACACATCAAGTTAGTTAGTTGGCTTGGCCATTTTATCACCCCAAACCTCCTCTAGCCGCGCGGCACGGCCAGAACCATAATAGTAAGCCTTATAGCGAAGGGCGTTCTTTTTGTGGTAGTCCTTGTGGAAATCTTCTGCGACGTAAAACTGCGTCGCCGCCTCAATGGTTGGGGCTATTTTTTTACCCAATTCCGCCTCCAATTTGGCTTTAGATTCCTCGGCTTGCTTCCGCTGCTCCTCGCCTAGCACAAAAATAGCAGGGCGGTATTGCGAGCCACGGTCTGCAAATTGCCCACCCGCATCAAATGGGTCGATATGGGTCCAATAGCGGTTGAGCAGGGTTGGGTAATCCACCTTTGCAGGGTCAAAGCGCACTATCACCGCCTCGGTATGGCCTGTGCGGCCGGCGGAGACTTCTTCATAGCTTGGCTCATCCACATCGCCACCAATATAGCCCGGGTCGGCGGAGATGACGCCCGTGAAGCCATCAAAGATAGATTCGGTACACCAAAAGCAGCCCCCAGCGAAAATGGCGATGGAAGGGTCTTTCATTTCTTCGGCCATGGCAGTTCCTCCTGATAATAACGTTAGCAGCGTGAGTGTGGTTGTGACTAAGCGGCGCATGGTTCTTCCTCGTTGGTTACATAAGGCTATTCGCGGATAAACCAAGCGTGGTTACAACAAAAAAGGGCGCCCCCGAGGAGACGCCCTTTGCTATTAGATTGAAAGACCGATTAAGCCGCTTGCTTTTTCAGTACTTTCAGAAGCTTTTCGTGTGCTTCTTTGTCGTCGATTTTCTCAGATGCTGCTACTTCGCCAATCAAACGGCCCATAGCAGTTTCGTAAATCATACGCTCAGAGTACGAACGCTCAGACTGGTCTACGTTTTTGTGCAGGTCGCGCACGACTTCTGCTACAGACACGAGGTCACCTGAGTTGATTTTTGCTTCATATTCTTGCGCACGACGGCTCCACATACCACGAGCAGCACGCGCGCGGCCTTTCAGCGTAGACATTGCTTTGGTGATTTCTTCGCCTTGGCTAACAGCGCGCAGGCCAGCCGCTTCCGCACGGCGCACAGGAACGCGCAGGGTCATTTTATCTTTTTCAAATTCGATAACAAAAACTTCTACTTCGAATTCACCGATAGATTCGGTTTCTTTTCCGCTAATTTTGCCGACACCGTGTGTTGGGTATACTACGTAATCACCCACTTTAAAGCTTGCTTTCGCTGGTGTCTTGGTCGCTTTTGCCATATCTATATCCTCTTGTTTGTTGATGCCGATATCAAAATTCGGCACAAATTTCTCAATTGCCTGAAACGCACTCAGGCGTGTTAAGAGCAAAGCTTGTCGGCTTGAATCTTCTCGCAATTGAGGTAAGTACTATAACATAAAATTTGATCTATAAAAAGACGAAAATGTCGCACCGCACCCAAAAAAGTTAATTTTTCGTTAATAAACGTGCTTTTTATTGGCTTAAGCCGCGGTTTTTTCCATTATTTTCGCCTCTTCCCACAGGCTTTCCATCTGCGCGAGGGTCGCACTGCCCATCGGAATGGCCAAACGCTTGAGCTGAGACTCCACATGGCGGAAGCGGCGTTCGAACTTGGCGTTGGCGTTGCGGAGGATGGTTTCCGCATCTTTCTCGCCGCCAATATGCCGCCCGACATTCACCACCGCAAAGAGCAAATCGCCATATTCTTCCTCAATCGCGCTTTGGCGCAGTTCATCGCGTGCGAGCTCCTCTTGCAGCTCTAGGGTTTCCTCTTGCACCTTCGCGATAACGGCTCGGCTGTTGGGCCAGTCAAAGCCTATGCGTGCAGCACGCTTTTGCAGCTTCTCTGCACGGGTGATTGCTGGCAGTGCGAGCGCAACCCCATCCAGCACACTTTCCCCCTCGCCTTTAGCGGCGCGCTCGGCGGCTTTTTGTTCTTCCCATGCGCGGGTTTGTGCCTCTGCGTCACGCACATCCGCATCGCCAAACACATGCGGGTGGCGCGCGACCATCTTGTCGCTGATGGCTTCGGCCACCTCTTCAAAGGTAAAACTCCCCTCCTCCTTCGCCATCTGGCTATGGAAGACCACTTGCAGCAGCAAATCGCCCAGCTCTTCCTTCAGCGCGGCGCGGTCATCCTTGGCGATGGCGTCGGCCACCTCATAGGCTTCTTCAATCGTGTAAGGGACAATCGTGCTGAAATCCTGCTCCAGATCCCACGGGCAACCGCCCTCTGGGTCGCGTAGCTTGGCCATGATTTGCAAAAGTCTCTCGGTTTGCTTCATTTTTAATTGCTCCTGCTCCGCACTACTGTGCTACGCAATGAGCCTAACACGCTTCGCGTGACTAAAGGCTCGGCCTACTGGCCTCGATATGTGTGTTCTTCCAAATACGAGCCGACTCGCTTCTTGTATCCTTGTTAGGTTAGCGTTATACCTCCGTCA
>CAYFFN010000051.1:0-10915 GCA_964342335.1 uncultured Azospirillaceae bacterium | reverse complement strand
AGGCCACGCTTCATGAATGCGTCTTTGAGGTAAGCCGCGTTAGCTTGATGTGCCTCACGCTCAGATTGGCTTTCCATCAAATGACGGATGCTCGCATTTGCGCCCGCTGCAAGCACAGGGGGCAGCGAGGTGGTGAAGATAAAGCCCGGCGCGTAGGAACGGATTGTGTCGATAATATTGGCATCGGCCGCGATATAACCGCCCATAATACCGTAGGCTTTTGCGAGCGTGCCTTGGATGATGTCCACCTTATCCATGATGCCTTCGCGCTCGGCGATGCCTGCGCCATGCTCACCATACATGCCCACCGCATGTACTTCATCGAGATAGGTGAGGGCACCATAGCGCTTTGCGAGGTCGCAAATCTCATCAATCGTGCCAATATCGCCATCCATGGAGTAGACAGATTCAAACGCAATCAGCTTGGCGGCATGCTTGGGTGCGGCATCCAGCAATTGGTGCAAATGCTTGACGTCATTGTGGCGGAAGATTTTCTTGGTCGCGCCAGAGTTGCGAATCCCGTGAATCATCGATGCGTGGTTATAGACATCCGAGAAGATGATGCAGTCTGGCAGCATGGAACCCAGCGTAGAGAGCGAGGCTTCGTTCGCGATGTAACCGCTGGTGAAGACCAGTGCTGCCTCTTTGCCGTGTAGTTCGGCGAGGGTTTCTTCCAATTCAATAATCTTATGGTGTGTGCCGGAGATATTGCGCGTGCCGCCCGAACCTGCGCCCATATGCTCTACCGCATCATGCATGGCTTGTAGTACTTTGGGGTGTTGGCCCATGCCAAGATAGTCATTAGCACACCAGACGGTGACTTCTTCGCCAAGAGAGTGGCTGAATGCGTGAGGGAAAGTACCCGCCTTGCGTTCCAAATCGTTGAACACGCGGTAGCGGCCTTCTTCTCTCAGGCGTGCGAGCGCCGCGTCGAACTGGGCGGAGTAATCCATCTCTATCTCTCGATGTTATTCTTATCAACCAGTATGCATAAGCGGTCCGCAGATGCAAGGCTTAGGGGGAGCCTAATGAGGAAAAGCTTGGTAATCCTTGATATGGGTCAAGCAGCCTTGGAAAAACGGTGGCATGTGACCGTCAGCACCGCAAGCAGCAAAAGTGCCACCATTTGGTGGGCGGAGGCGAGGGTAAGCGGTATAACATAAATAAGCGTGAGTACGCCAAGGGCGAATTGAAGCGTGATAACCAATATTAGCCATTTAAGGATGTGCACATCACCCACGCGCTTGGTGTAGCGCCATCCGAAATAGGCAAATGCGAAAATGCCTAAAATGAGTAGCTTGGCGCCCATGCGGTGCTGGAACTGGATGAGCGGGATATAGCCCGTCACATTGGCCCAAAATCCGTCATAAGGAAACAGGCCGGAGGGGATGAATTCACCGTCCATGAGTGGGTAGCTGTTATAGATGAGCCCCGCATCCCAGCCCGCGACCCATGCGCCGAGGATGACCTGAATAAAGGTGAGGCCAAGCAAAAGGCGCGCGCCGTAATAAAGGCGGGGGGCGCTTTCATAGCGGTGCTGCGCGTGGAATTGTTGGAGATACACCCAGAGCGTACAGGCGAAAATGGCAAAGGCGAGGGTGAGGTGCATCGAGAGTTTGAGAGGGGAGACGCGCGGGTCATCCACCAAGCCACTCGCGACCATCACCCAGCCGACCACACCTTGCATAGCAACCAAAAGACCTATGCCAAACATGCGCCAGCCAAGCGGTTTGCTGATGGTGCGGGTGATAGCGAAGCCTATGAGTGGCAGCAGGAAGACTAGCCCCGTGATGCGCCCAAGCACACGGTGGATATATTCCAGCCAAAAGATGCGCTTAAATTCACTGAGGCCAAAGTCGCTATTGATCTTTTGAAACTCGGGGCTGGTTTGGTACTCGGTAAAATAGGTGTGCCATTGCGCTTCGTTAAACGGCGGAAGTATGCCATCAAACAATTTCCATTCTACAATCGAAAGGCCGGATTCGGTCAGGCGCGTTACGCCGCCAATAAAGACCATCAATGCCACGCAAGCCATGCAACTAAACAGCCATGTTTTTATGAGATGGGGTTTGGGCAAAGCAGGATACATGCCGCCTTGTATAACGAATATTCTAAGAAAGGAAAGTGCTAGAACTTGATATCAAAGAGCAACCAGCATTCTTCGCCTGAGAGATTCAACTGGTATTCAGCAGCGTTCGGGTCATCGCTGTCTGCGCAGTCAGAAACATTGCTATTATTGGGAGAAACGACACTGCCAAGGCCTGGGCGACCATCGTCCATTTTTTTATCGATGTTCCATGCTTCTTCGTTGGTCAAAACGGCGCCTTCCGGGTAGCTCGTATTTGCTTGCGTAGAAATGGCAATGCGCGTTACAGGGCGAGTCGGGAACCAGCTTCCGTTGCCAGAGCTAATCGCATTGAACCCACGTACGGAATAAAGTGAACTGCTTCCGAGCTTTGCAGCAGGGGCGTTAAGCCCTGCTTCATGAATATTGTTGCCAGAGGAGCTTGCGCGCACACCAGAATAGTATCCCTCAATTAGTCCGGCATTCGCCAAATGTTGCCAAAAACGGAATTTCTCACTTGCTACGGCGGACTCTATTAACCCATCACCGTCGCCGTTACAGGTCTCCGTGCCGGTCGCGGGATTGGTCTCGTCCAACGCCTGGCAGGTTGCATCCGTGCCATCGGTAGTGGCACCCGCTTGCGCGCCCCAATACATGACAGCGTTACGCATGTCGCCGGGAAGTGCGCGATATTCATCCTCAAATGCGACAATAGCTGCGCGGTATGCGCCGATTTGGGTCATGGTGCTTTGGATGGATGAGCCGCGAATCATTGACTGTCCAGCCAATATCCCGCCGATCAGCAATCCGAGAATAGCGAGCACAATCGCCAATTCGACCAATGAGAAACCTTTATTCATAGGAGTAATAGTGCCTCAAAAAGGCTAATAAAGCATTAAAGTTATATGGGATTTTAGATTTAGCAGCTATTTTCGCGCCCGGTGCTGCAAGAGGGCATCGGCGAGGGTGCAGGCCATCATGGCTTCGCCCACGGGCACGGCGCGGATGCCAACGCAAGGGTCGTGGCGGCCTTTGGTGATGATGGAGGTGTTGTTGCCGTCTTTATCAATGGTCGCGACAGGTTGCAGGATGGAGCTGGTGGGCTTCACTGCGAACCTTACGACAATGTCCTGACCGCTTGAAATACCGCCCAAAATACCGCCTGCATTGTTATTGGCGAATTGCAGCTCGCCATCCATCATTTCCATGGAATCGGCGGTTTCTTCGCCGCGGCGGGAGGCTTCGGCGAACCCTGCGCCAATCTCTACGCCTTTGACGGCATTGATGCTCATCATCGCGGCTGCAAGCTGGGTGTCTAACTTGCCGTAAACCGGCTCACCGAGACCCACCGGCACGCCCTGCGCGACCACTTCAATCACCGCACCGACAGACGATCCGTCCTTGCGAATATCGCTCAAATAGCTTTCCCATTCTTCCACGGCGCCCGAATCGGGGCAGAAGAAGGGGTTGTTGGTGACCTCCGCCCAATCCCAATTGGCGCGGTTAATATGCTTCTCGCCGAGCTGCACCAGTGCGGCTTGAATCTGCACGTCTGGCCCGAGAATCTTGCGGGCAATCGCACCGGCGGCGACGCGGTTTGCCGTCTCGCGCGCGGAGCTGCGCCCGCCACCGCGATAGTCACGAATGCCGTATTTCGCATCATAGGTGTAGTCTGCATGTCCTGGGCGAAACTTGTCTTTTATATCACCGTAATCTTTCGATTTTTGGTCGGTATTCTCGATCATCAGGCTGATGGGGTGGCCGGTCGTCTGCCCCTCAAACACACCGGAGAGAATCTTGACTTTATCGGCTTCTTTACGCTGGGTGGTGAACTTGCTCTGCGCGGGTTTGCGCTGGTCAAGAAACGGCTGGATATCCGCCTCCGAAAGCGGAATTTGCGCTGGCACGCCATCCACCACGCAGCCAATAGCAGGCCCGTGGCTCTCGCCCCACGTGGTAAAGGTGAAAAGATGTCCGAAACGGTTTAGCATAATAAGTTGTCAGTTATCAGTTATCAGCTGTCAGTAAATACTGGCGACTGACTGCTGGCAACTGAAAACTAAACCAGTGCAATATCCGGCGCGTCCATAGCTTTCATGCCGACGACATGGTAGCCAGAGTCCACATGGAGGACTTCGCCTGTGGTGCCTTTGCCCAAATCGCTCAGCAGGTACAGTGCGGCGCCGCCTACGTCATCCAGCGTGGTGGTGCGTTTGAGCGGTGCGTTTAGCTCGTTCCATTTGAGGATATAGCGGAAATCGCCGATGCCCATCGCGGCCAGCGTCTTCACAGGGCCAGCGGAGATGGCGTTCACACGGATTTGCTTGTCGCCTAGGTCTACAGCAAGATATTGTACGCTCGCTTCCAGCGCGGCTTTGGCAACGCCCATCACGTTGTAATGTGGCATCACGCGCTCTGCACCCAGATAGGTGAGGGTGAGCAGCGAACCGCCGTCATTCATCATCTCATGCGCGCGGCGGCACACAGAGGTGAAGCTGAATACGGAGATATCCATCGTGTTTTTGAAGTTCTCTTTGCTGGTATCGACATATTTGCCCTTCAGCTCGTTCTTATCGGAGAAGCCGATGGCGTGCACGACGAAGTCCAGCGTGCCCCAATCTTTTTTGAGCGTATCAAACACGGCATCGATAGAGGCCTCGTCGCTCACATCACACGGGAGGATGTGCGAGCCATTCACGCTTTCTGCCAGTGGACGCACGCGTTTTTCCAGCGCTTCACCTTGGTAGGTGAAGGCCAGCTCTGCGCCATGTTCTGCACAAAACCTGCTGATACCCCATGCGAGGGATTTGTCATTCGCCACGCCCATAATAAGGCCGCGTTTTCCTGCTAGCAATTTACCCGATGGGATGGACTCTACGCCCGCGTCTTTATCGCTCATCTATCTCTCCAATGCGTTTGGCCTATGCTTAGCGCATAGGCGACGCATTAGTCAACGATTTGCCACGATCCATCCGGTTGGCGGCATGCGGTGCCGTAGCCTTCGCTTTGTTTGCCACCTACGGTGATGGTTTGTTGGTACTCACGGCAATATTGACCAGCAGAGGTCTGGTAGTAGTTAGACGGGGTAATCGTGCCGCGTGCGGTGCTGTTTGGGTTTTGCCATGGCAGGGTTTGACCCGGCTGTGCGGTTTCCATCGCTTCTTGCGAGGCTTGGCGGTAATAGGCCATGTCCGCGCGATCCAGCGATGCACCAATCTGGTTACCAAGCGCAGCGCCGAGCAGTGTACCCGCCGCAATGGCAACCACGTTACCCGAACCTTTGCCAATCGCCGAGCCCGCCCATGCGCCGAGCGCTGCACCACCGATAGTGCCCACTTCTTTTTTACCGATTTGCTGTTGGCCGTTTGGCCCTTGTTGACACGCAACCAGTGAAAGGGTGGCCAGTGCAACTGCCGTATATTTAAGTGAAGTATGCATAGTTAGACTCCTATTTGTTTGTACTATCACATAGGGTAATACGCACGAGGTAGCAATAACCCTTCGGTAGTTTTTTATTATTGCTCCTGCGCTGCGCTACTGCTCCGCGCAATGAGCCTAACGCCTTCGGCGACTAAAGGCGCGGTCTCCTGACCGCGTTCTTGTGTCCATGATAAGTCGTGCCAGCAGCTATTGAGAACTTATCATGGTTACGAGTGGGAGCTGTACGTCAGGCAGCGACCCGTAGGCCGTAAGGCCGAAGCGCCGCGCAGCGCCTTAGCGGAGCGAAATAGCGAACGAAGTGAGTGTACAAAAAGGCGAAGCCGAGTGTGCTTACTACTCTTTCCCTTGATAGAACGCGCGGGCCATTACTATCACGAACAATAATCCGCCGATAATCGCGAGGAGGCCGCCTAGGCCCATCACGCCCATTGCGGCGCGGGCGGCGTCGGTGACTTCGCCCGGGGTCTTGCGCATTACGCCATAGCCACCAGAAATAGCGAGGCCGCTAATATGGAGTAGCTGGCCGAAGCCGTAGAGCAACGGCTGAATGAAGGCCATGCGGGTATGCGCGACTGCTTTATAGCCAAAGCGCGGCAGGATATAATAGGCCAAGCCCATAAAGGCGAGGGTGACGGAGACGATTGAGCCATGGTAATGGGCGGGGATAGTCACGTTTTGGCCGTTAATGACCGCTCCAAACATACCCCCAACGGCGAACAGCACCAAAGAGGCCACCAAGGCAGACCATAGGCCACGCGTGGCTTTGCGGGGCTTGAGGCGTTTGCGGAATTGCCATGCGACGCAGAGCGCTAAAATGCCGGGTGCGATGCCCAGCGGCACGGCCATCATATTGCTGAAATAGTTGCTATGCAGGAAGTCCAGAACGTCGTAGCGCAGATAGGGGTAGAAGCTGAAGCTCACCACAATCGGCGCAATCATAAACAGGCTCAGAATCACGCGGCGCTTGAGGAAGAAAGACCCGCAAATCGTGCTGATAAGCACCAGCCACGCCACCATGCAAATTTGCATATAGGAGAATTGCAGCACATGGCCGCCCGCCCAGAAGCCATATTCATAGAAGTCGTGCAGCGGGTCGCGCGATTCGATGCCGGTGAACGAACCGAGGAAGCACAGCCCTGCCATGAGGGTGGTGTAGAGGGAGGCGGCAATACCATAATCCATCGGTTGCAGCTTGTGATAGGTTTTGGCGATACAGCAGGCCGAATCCACCAGCAGAATGACGATGCCCGAGGCGATCAGCCCGAGGGAAAGAAAGAATATCGGGTTGGTGATGACGGGAACATAGTTGCTCTTAATCGTCTCCCACTCGGGATAGAGCGGGGATAGCGCCATAGCGGCGATACCAAGCCCCACGCAGCCGAGCGCGGCCTTTTCAAAATAGGGCAAGCCGCCACATTCCAGACGGTCGCGCAGAATCGACCATAGCATCGCCATGATGCAGAGGAACCAAACCAAAACCGATAAATCGACATGGATGACCAGCGAGACATGGAAGAGCTTCTGAAACAGCTCCATGCTGGCGAGGCCGGGCGTGCGCGCAACCACCAGAATAATCGAGAAAATGCCCGAAATAGCGAGCGCAAGAATACCCAGTTGCAGCCAGCGCAGCGGCAGCTCGGATTTGGGCGATTGCCCACGGTATAAATCGTAAATGATGGCCATAGGGCCTCGCTTATACGCTTTTTTCACGATTCGTACAATCCTTTCGCGGGAAAGCTGGAAAACCATAGCAAAAACACGTATAATAGCCGCAACAGGGAGCAAGAGATGCAGCATTCAGAGCGTGGATTTAGTTTGGTCGAATTGGCTATTGTAATAGCGATTATCGGCTTGATTACGGGCGGTATTTTCGCAGGGCAGCGTGTGCTAAACGCGTCTAAAGACCGTGCCCTCATCACGCAGATGGAACAGTTCCGTCAGGCGACCATGCAGTTTAAAGATGCCTATGACTATTCCCCCGGCGATATGCCGAATGCGACCGATTATTGGGGCGCGCTAGATAGCGGTGATGGCGCAGGCTCGGATTGCTTCACGACCGAAGCAACAGGATTGGCGACCTGTAATGGTAATGGTGATGGTAAGGTGTATAACCCTACTGGCGGTACAGGTGTTTGGGTGAATGGCGAGCGCTTCACCTTCTGGCAGCATCTGGCGAATGCGGGGCTTATCAACGGTAGTTTTACAGGTCGCACGGATAGCACAACCCACAATTACACGCTCACCGCAGATAAGAACTCGCCCGCCTCAAAAACAGCAGAGCCTGGGTTGTGGGCTGTGCATGTCGGTTTTAGCCAAGTAGAAACGACAACCTTCTTCCCCTCTAAGCATAAAATGAAGCTGGAGTTGCGAAACGATGTCGGGGTCTCCGCGCATAGATCGCCCCTCTACGCAAATACTATGTATAAGATTGATTCCAAAGTTGATGATGGAATGCCGGGGTTAGGGCAAATCCATAGTTATAAAAACGGCGCAACTGGCGCGCCAGGCTGTGCCACAACAGACGATGCCTACACCGCAGAGTATGATGTGGCGTACACCACCAACCGCTGCCATTTTCGCTATCTGGCTATGTAAGCAGCTTGCCTAGCAGGCCATTCACGCGCTTGGCATAGGCAATCGGATCTTCGATACGCTGGCCTTCGACGATATTCGCTTGGTCATAAAGTAGCGAGATAAGTTCTTTATTCTCATCGGAGAGGTCGCCGCCTTCGATGCGCGCGGCTAGCCCTTGGATAATCGGATGGTCGGGGTTGACCTCGAAGATACGCGCATAGCCGCCGGGGATTTGCTTTTGCTCGGCAAGGAACTGCTCCATGCGCAAATCCATATCGCCTTCACCCACCGCGAGGCAGACGGGGCTATCGGAGAGTTTATGCGTAGTGCGTACCTGCTTGACCTTGTCGCCCAACGCATTTTGCATAAAGGCGAGCAGGCCTTCCATAGACGGCTTATCGTCTTTGCTTTCATCTGCTGCTTTCTCATCCTCTTTCGCGAAGGCATCGAGGTCGCTACCGAACTTCATCGCGCTGCGTAGCGGCGTGCCATCAAACTCGGTGACGATACCGGTCCAGAAATCATCGACATGGTCGGTGAGCAGCAGCACTTCGATGCCGTGCTTTTTGAAGCCTTCAAGCTGTGGGCTATTACGTAGCACGTCGGCCTTGTCGCCGCAGAGGAAATAGATGGCCTCTTGGCCTTCTTTCATACGCTCTTTATAGGCGGCGAGGGAGGTGGTTTCACCCTCTGCGGTTTCGGTGGAGGTGAACTGGCAGCATTCCAGAATCAGCTCTTTCGGGCTGTTGCCTTCGCAGAGCCCTTCCTTCAGCACGGCGCCGAAGTTACTCCAAAACTCGGCGTAAGCCGCTTCGTCGTTCTTGGCTTTGCGCTTGAGTTCGCCCAGCACTTTCTTGGTAATCGCCTCGCGAATTTTGCCCATGAGTGCGTTATGCTGCAAGGTCTCGCGGCTGATGTTCAGCGGCAAATCTTCGCTATCAATCACCCCGCGCAGGAAGCGTAGCCATGCGGGGATAATCTCCACCGATTCCTCCGTGATGAAGACGCGGCGGATATAAAGCTTCACGCGGGACTTACGGTCGGGATGGAACAAATCGAACGGCTTCATGCTCGGCACGAACAGCAAGCTGCTATAGGTAAGCGCGCCTTCGATTTGGTTATGGATGGTCATGAACGGCGCATCGGGTTGGTGCGCGACATGACGATAGAATTCTTGGTATTGCTCGTCGGTAATCTCACTCTTTGGGCGCGTCCATAGCGCGCTAGCACTATTCACCACTTCGTCTGGCTGCTCCGCGCCATCGCCCAGCAGCGTGATGGGAAAGCTGATATGGTCGCTATAGGTGGTGATGATATGCTTCAGGCGGAAGCGGTCGAGATACTCCGCCGCGTCGTCCTTGAGGGCGAGGGTAATCTCCGTGCCACGCGGGAAGTCTTCCTCCAGCGCTTGCAGGGTGAAGGTGCCATCGCCCGAGCTTTGCCATTGCCACGCCTCACTTTCACCTGCTTTGCGGGAGCGCACGGTGACATTATCGGCAGCCATATAGGCGGAGTAAAACCCTACGCCGAATTGGCCAATGAGCTGGCTATCTTTCTTCGCGTCACCCGAAAGAGCGCCCAAGAATTCTTGCGTGCCGGATTTGGCAATCGTGCCGAGATGGGCAATCAAATCCTCACGGTTCATACCGATGCCATTATCGCTGAGGGTGAGGGTTTTGGCTTCCGCATCCACGGCGATGCGAATGCCCAGCTCACCATCGTCACCCAGTAAGCCATCTTCACTCAGCGCGCGGTAGCGGAGTTTGTCACAGGCATCCGACGCGTTAGAAATCAACTCCCGCAGAAAGATATCGCGGTTAGTATAAAGCGAGTGAATCATCAATTGCAGGACTTTGGCAATCTCTGCAGAAAAGGCGTGTGATTCGGGCTCAGTGGTATCGTTCTTTACGGCTGCTTCTGCGCTCATCGTATACTCCATCTAACTGTTATTGTTAGGAGCGATATAGGGTGGATGCTGCGTGCGTCAAGGGCGTTTAGAATGCACCTTTGATGAAAAAACTGCAGACTTCCCCTGAAGAGGTTAGAAGGTACCCTGCATCATAATCGGTGTTAGAGCTGGCAGTGGTGCATAGTGCTAGATTGGAATTATGATTAGCAATAATTTTCCCACGCCCTGCTATACCATCGTCTATTTTTGTGTCTACATTCCAAGCTTCCTCTGCGCTTAGTACAGGTAACCCCACTGCGCCGCTACCTGCACTATTATCACCACCAAAACGAAAGTGGTTTTCGAAATCGTAGGCAAAATTACTACCTGCGCTTGCGTCGGAATTGTCATAGTTGCCAACTATCCAACCTGCGTTCGTTAGTTTGGAGCGAGGGGCATTTTCTCCAAGCAAAGCGTCGGCACTTGATGCGGGGCCGGCTATTCCTGTGTAGGTTCCTTCGATGAGCCCCGCATTGGCCAGATGCTTCCAAAAGCCGAAGTTTTCGCCTGTTTGTGCAGCCGATCCAGCATCTATGGCTCCATCGCCGTCTCCGTTGCAGGTATCTGATCCAGAACCGCTGGGGCTGGCAGCGCCGCAATTGGTCATGCTGCCCCAAAAATCTTCGGCGCGTGAGAAATCTCCCGGTAGTGCAAAATATTTATCCAGAAATGTGTGTGTTGCGGAGATATATTTATTTAATTCTACGGACATATTGCGCACTTCAGCCGCACGGATTAGCGATTGCCCAGCCAAAACACCACCCGTGAGTAGACCAAGGATTACCAGCACAATGCTTAACTCTACCAACGAGAACGCCCTATTCATAGGCGACAGAATAGCACGAAAAAAAACTAATGAAAATCTAAAAAATCGAATTTCGTCGGTA
>CAYFFN010000050.1:0-11066 GCA_964342335.1 uncultured Azospirillaceae bacterium | reverse complement strand
GCTTGTGGCTTGCCAAATAGATAGCTTGCACCTGCCACCACCACTTCGTTTCTAATTTCCCATCCGCATGCTCACGCAAATAATCAACAATATATTTCACATCGCCTTTGCGTTGGGTTTGACTGTAATAATAGGTTGCCATATTAGGGATATAGTTAGAATCGGGGTCTAACTCGTCCATCAAGCGGAACCAATGATAGAGCTTATTGTAATCGTATTTATAAAGCGCGGTGAAACGACCAAACGTGTCCCCTGCATTCTGAATTTGCAAGCCAAGCAACCTGAAGAAAGCCTGCTCATCGCCGAAGGAAAGCGCCTGCACTGTCTCAACCCCTGGCACATCCGGCACGATATCCATGTCAGGACGAATCTGGTTTGTCTTTTCCCAGAAGGCATATTGCAATAGCAATAAGAGGACAAGTGCTAGCTTAAAAGGCCATCCGCATATCAGTCGTGCTGCCATGCGTGCCTCCCTAGAACTGCTTGCGGCGGAAGTCGATGATTGCGGCAGCCAGTAGCAGCGGAATAAAAATCACGCCCTGCTGCACAAAGAGCACGACATCCTGCGTAGACTTTAGGCCATAAATCAGCCAATGGCTTTTGGCGAAGAAATCAAGGCGCGGAATCACCACCGAAATCACATCCATTGAACCACGTACGATTGTATTAATAATAGTGTTACTAAACAACATTCCAGAGTCAGTTGTCGCGACAAAGAAACCAATCATACGAGACATAGTGTAAATGGCTAAACTTCCCATGACCGAGAATACGGCACTACGCAAGGTTAACGCTGCAAACATAGCGATAGTAATGACCAAATAGCTCTCCATCAACAAGCTCACCGCCCAAGCGGCAAAACCTTTACCATTGAGAATACCAATCCAGTAAATCACACCAACCGTTGGGATAACCAATAGACTTGCTACCAAAATAAAGCCCAGCCAAAAAGAAACTACCAAATTGGCACGTGATATTGGGCGTGAGAGCAGCACATCGATTTCTCGACTGTCGAATGCATGGCGAATATGGAAGCACACAAACACAATCAATCCCACCATGAGAATCACGCGCGAAGAGGCCGCACTAAAGGTCAAAATCATTTGGGCAGGCTCAAGCAGTGCAGTTCCCCCAAGTGTCGCAGAAATTGACGCCGCACCTATCACACCCAGAAAGAGCGCAAGGAATAGCCAGTCACGGATGGCGGTTAGAAGAATATAGCGGATATTCGTCAGCATAATTTCACCCTAAATTGGCTTAGAAGGTTAGTGGACGTGGATCTCTTGTGAAGCTGTCATAGACATTGCGATCCGCGCCGTCATAGAAGCCGTTGCTGCCCACAATGGTTGCACGAATAAAGATAATCAGCTCTGTTTTAGAACGCTGCTCAATTGCACTTTTAAAGGCATTACCCAGAATCGGCACATCGCTGAGCCACGGCGTCCCAACATCGGTGTTCGCTGCATTCTCTTCCATCAAACCACCGATAACCAGCACTTCGCCACTTTTAATTTTCATCACAGAGTCTAATTCCCGTACCTCCACAATAGGAATAAAGTTCTGCACGCGATCTGCCTCAGGCAATTGGCGCTGTGCCACCGCTGCGATAGGATCTTGAATCTGATCAACCTGACGAGAGAGCGTTGGGCGCACATTCAAGGTAACCTCATTGCTATCCAAGTTAATGGAAGGAACAATAGACAGAATAATACCAATAGGAACTGCAATGCGTTCACCTTCAATGGTGATGGCCTGCTGACCAATCTCATTGCCACTATCGTCAAACTCTTCCTCTTCTTCAGACACCTCAAGATCAAAGAAAATCTTGTTCTGCGCGAAGGTTAGCACGGCCTGCTGATTGTTTGTTGCATGAAGGCGCGGACTAGAAAGCGTACGTGTTGTTCCGTAACGCTCAGCAAGATTCACTGCTGCCGTCAAATCACCCAGCTTACTGGTCGCGATCCCAATCGCAGCCTCTTGGCCATCTGCAATACTATCCAGACTTTGGCTGAAGCTAACACCCAAATTTGCCCAGTCATTACCGCCCAACGCGTTGCTCCAATCGATACCACTTTTAAATTCGTCCGAAAGCTCTACTTCAACGATTTTCGCCTCGATAAGCACTTGCGCTGACATATGGCGCTTCACTTTATTAACATATTCGACAATCTGCTTATGCTGGCGGTCTGTTGCAGAGACAGAAAGCACACCCGCTTGTCGGTTAATCACAAAATTAGCATCATCTGATTCAGCAGACTCAGCAACCTCCTCCAGGCCATCCACTGCACTTGCAGAATCCTCTCCCACCGTATTAAGCAGCAGTGAAATATTACTCTCGAGCGACTCCCAAAAATCGCTACTCACCTCAGTCGAAATGTTAGAGCTTGAGCCAGTACTCAGCGACCCGCCACCCGTGGCAACACCGGCGGACAACACATCTGTCGCGACGCTGATGTTAGAGCTACTGTTACGTACCATATTAAGGAAATCGAGCTCATAATTCTTGATATAAGCGGTATCGCGCTCAACGCGCAGCACGCCATTCTTCATGCTATAGCGCAAACCAGCCAGGTCTGCGATGCGCTCGACCACCTGATTAAACGGCTTGTCATTAGCGATAAAAGAAATACCGCCACGAATGCCCGGGCCAAGCTCCACATCGACTTTTGCTAGACGCGCCAACTCAATCAGCACATCTTTAAGCGGCACATCGTCGGTTACGGAAATAGATACCAGCTTCGTCTCCCCAATTTGTGGCGGACGCGGCGTCGCCAATATGGGGGCAATAGAAGGAATAGGCGGCGCCTTTGCGCCCACCGTAGATTTCTCAGGCTCCTTACGATTTTCGAAGCCCATACTCTCATAATCATCGCGGTCTAGCTTCAAATCATTATCGATTGGGTCGATTTTACTACTATCAAACCACCCATCTTCCGCATTGCAGCCCTGCAAACACAGCGCTGCAAGCGCTGAAATAGCCAATAATGGTCGTCTTTTATTTTTAAACATACACGCTCTTATATACAAAAGCTGGTGTATTAACCCACCAACAACACACATAATATAGTTTGTATGCGGGAGCACCTAATAAAAAGCAAAGGCTTTTCACAGCTATTGTGGACAGCCCTAGAAAAGAAGCCGGTCTAGATGCCAAAATGCATCAGGTACATTCGGAAAGAGTAAACAAATGAGCAATGCGATCGCTAATGCTGGACCAAACGGAAATACTTCGCCTCGCCCCAGCATTCGCCAGAGTAAGGCGCTGACAACCCCGATAACGCCTGAATAGAAAAGATAAGGCACTAAGGGCTCCACACCCAACCAAACGCCTACGACTGCGAGCAATTTAACGTCCCCCATACCGAGGCCATCTTTATTTCTCAAATAAAGAAATCCATATTTGAGCAGCAGTCCGATAGAGAGCCCTGCAGCGAATCCATAAATAGGCTCTTCGTAGGGAACTTCTGCCGAAATCGCAAAGCCGATTCCCGCAATGAGCATCGTGATTTGCAGCTCATCGGGGATGATATAATGCTCCAAATCGGTCACGATGAGGGTGATGATGCTCAGCACCAAAAGCAGCACCCATATATATAAGACGGTCAGGCCAATCAAATAGGCCAAGCCTACCGTCGCCAAACCGGTGATGACTTCAATTGCGGGGTAACGCCAATGCACCTTTACGCTGCATTGGCGGCACTTGCCGCCTGAGGCCACCCAAGAGAACACAGGTACAAGGTCACGCAGGCCCAGTTTTTTCTGGCATTTCGTGCATTGCGAGCGGGTCATGCCGACCTTCTCTTCTAGCGGCAAACGGTAGCTCAACAGCGTGATACAGCTGCCAAAGCATAGGCCCAGCACAAAAAGCACTATCGCAATTTCGGGGGTGAGAATCAGTTCGGTCATACGCTTTATCTGGCATAGTTTGCACGAAACGGCAAAATATAGCGTGTTTTAGCCCTGCCACACCCATTATTTTGTTGCATAAGGGGGGCAAACGTGGCATTTCGTCTACGCAATATCAATGGGATGGTCAAACCATCCACAAAATGAGCAAGCCATGAACCAACGCGTGATAGCCCTCGCCTGTGACCATGCCGGATTCGCCGCCAAGGAAATCGTGCGCGCCGTGATAGAGGCGCAAGGCTGCACCGTGCTTGATTGTGGCACACACTCGCTAGATTCTGTCGACTATCCGGACTATGCGGATGCGCTCGCTGCCGCACTTGCCAAAGGCGAAGCAACGCAAGGCATTTTGCTCTGTGGCTCCGGCAACGGCATCGCGATTGCCGCCAACCGCCATGCCCATATCCGTGCCGCGGTGTGCCATAATGGCTTGTCTGCCAAATATGCGCGCCTACATAACGATGCGAATGTGTTGGCCATGGGCACACGCTTCCTCGGCTCCGCCGTGATGGAAGAATGTGTGGAAGCCTTTTTGAACACTGCATTTGAGGGCGGCCGCCATCAGCGCCGCGTCGAGAAACTAACCCGCTTAGGAGAAGCTGCCTAATGACCGAGAATAACGAAGCACCCGAAGTAGAAGTATTGCCGCCTGAGGATGAGCCGCCAAGCAATCCGTTTGAGGATAACAGCGTGCTACATTTCGGCTATGCCATGCTCGTGGGCGGGTTCTTCACCATGGGCTTGACGACCATCATCGCGATGATTATTGGCTATGTGAAGCGCCATGAAGATGATGCATTCGCCTTCTCGCACCTGACATGGATTATCCGCAGTGGCTGGATTGCGATTATCGGTGGCGGTATCAGCTTCCTGCTCATGCTTACGATTATTCTCAGCCCCATCGCGATGCTGCTCGGCGGCATTATGATGATCTGGAATATCTTCCGTATCTTTAAAGGCTGGTCGCTCTTGCTCAACAAAGCGCCCATCCTCAAACCCTATGACTATATTTAAGGAGACTCAACTATGGCATCCCCCATCGCTCAACTAGACGAACAAAACGCAAACCCAACCGCACCTTTCTTTGGTGAGAGCTTGGTCGAAAATGACAAAGAGATGTTTGACATTATCGGTGAAGAGCTGGAGCGTCAGCAATACCAAATCGAGCTGATTGCGTCTGAGAATATTGCGAGCCGCGCGGTAATGGAAGCGCAAGGCAGCGTATTCACCAACAAATATGCCGAAGGCTATCCGGGCAAGCGCTACTATGGGGGTTGCGAATTTGCGGATAAGGCCGAGGCGCTGGCAATCGAACGTGCGAAGAAGCTCTTCGGTGCAGAATATGCCAACGTGCAGCCAAACTCTGGCTCACAAGCCAACCAAGGCGTGTTCACCGCGCTGATTCAGCCGGGCGACACCATCCTCGGCCAGTCACTTGCAGCCGGTGGTCACCTGACCCATGGCGCCGCGCCAAACCAATCGGGCAAATGGTTCAACGCGATTCAATATGGCGTGCGTGAAGACGATGCGCTGTTGGATTATGACCAGCTCGAAGCCCTTGCGCGCGAGCACAAGCCTAAGCTGATTATTGCCGGTTTCTCTGCCTACCCACGCGTCGTGGACTGGGCGCGCATCCGTAAAGTAGCCGACGAAGTAGGCGCGTTCTTCCTCGTGGATATGGCGCATATCGCCGGCCTCGTAGCGGCTGGCACGTACCCAAGCCCTGTACCGCATGCACATGTGGTAACTTCGACTACCCACAAAACCCTGCGTGGCCCACGCGGCGGTATCATCCTGTCTGCATGCCCAGACTTGGTAGTGCGCCAAACCAAGAGCGGCAAGGACATTACCCTCGCCCAAGCTATCAACTCTGCTATCTTCCCTGGTATTCAGGGTGGCCCGCTGGTGCATGTGATGGCAGCCAAAGGCGTCGCGTTTAAAGAAGCGCTGGATGATTCCTTCAAGCTGTATGGCCAAGGCGTTATCGACAATGCACGTGCATTGGCAGAGACGCTAAAAGCACGCGGTCTGGACATCGTTTCCGGCGGTACGGATAACCACCTCGTATTGGTGGATCTGCGCCCGAAAGACGTGACCGGTAACATCGCCGAAGATGCGATGGAACGTGCAGGTTTGACCTGTAACAAAAACGCGATTCCGTTCGACCCACAACCGCCAATGGTAACTTCTGGCGTACGCCTCGGAACACCTGCGGGCACGACCCGTGGCTTCGGCACCGAAGAGTTCAAGCAAGTGGGCGAGCTGATTGCCGACGTGCTGGATGGTCTGGCTGCGAATGGCCCAGAAGGCAACAAAGCCGTAGAGCAAGAAACCCGCGCGAAGGTACGTGCCTTGTGCGAACGTTTCCCCATCTACACGCATTTAGGAAAATAGGTGAAGCGTCATGAAGTGCCCGTTCTGCGGAAATAACGACACGCAAGTGAAAGATTCACGCCCAAGCGAAGATGGCGGCACGATTCGTCGTCGCCGTTTTTGCCCTGCGTGCAACTCTCGCTTCACGACGTTCGAACGGGTGCAATTGCGCGAACTGACCGTCATCAAATCCAACGGCGAACGCCGTGTGTTTGACCGCGATAAGATTGCCCGGTCTATGGGCATCGCCCTGCGCAAACGCCCTGTGAATGCGGAAGAGGTCGAAAAGGCCATCAACCGCGTGGTGCAAAAACTTGAAAGCCAAGGCGATAGCGAAATCTCCAGCGAGAAGATTGGCCAGCACGTGATGGAGGAACTCCAAAACCTCGATAAGGTTGGCTATATCCGCTACGCATCGGTGTATCGTAACTTCCGCGAAGCGAAAGACTTCGAAGAGTTTGTAGGCACGATTGAAGAGCTGGCGAAAGAGTAGAAAACTTGACGTGCTAGGGCTTGACCCGAGCACCCATAGGGCGCCCAACAAATGAATAGGAAATCGCAGGATATTCGATGGATGCGCGTTGCCATCTCTCTTGCGCATCGCAACCTTGGCCGCACCTCTCCTAACCCATCTGTTGGGTGCGTATTGGTCAAAGACGAGCAGCTGATTGGGATGGGAAGCACTGCACCCAAAGGCCGCCCACATGCCGAAACCGAAGCCCTGCAAAGCGTAAGCGCATTAGCCCACGGTGCGACGGCTTACGTCACGTTAGAACCCTGCGCCCATACCGGCGAGACGCCGCCTTGCGCACAAGCACTCATCGATGCAGGCATCGCCCGCGTAGTGATTGCATGCAGCGACCCGGATGCACGCGTGAACGGCAAGGGCATCGCCATGTTGCAGGAGGCGGGCATCGCAGTAACGACGGGCATTTGCGAGAACGAAGCACGCGAAACCTTGCGTGGATTCTTCTCACGACTGGAGCAAAAGCGCCCCTTTATTGCCCTCAAGCTCGCCACCAGTTTGGACGGGAAAATCGCCACTTCTAGCGGAGAGAGCCAATGGATAACCGGCGATGCTGCGCGTGCCTATGGCCACAAACTCCGCGCGCAATATGAAGCGATTGCGACTGGCAGCGGCACGTATCTTGCCGATAGCCCTGCCCTCACTTGTCGCTTGAACGGGCTGGAAGATGCCTCCCCCACCCGCATCTTATTTGACCGCCAAAAGCGCTGTGCTCCGCCGAGCGATTGGCTGCATCTGCATAGTGACATGCCGCTAGAGGCGCAGCTCGAATCCCTTGCTGAGAAAGGGATTTCTAGCATCTTGCTAGAAGCAGGGGCGATGCTTTCTGCCACCTTCCTGCGCGCAGGGCTAGTCGACCGCCTCTATTGGTTCCATGCCCCACTCGTCATCGGTGCGGATGGACTCTCTGCTCCCGCCGAATTACAGCAGCCAAATCTTGCAGAAATCCCTCGCTTCTCATGCCTCGATAGGCTACAACTCGGCGCAGATTCACTGACTATTTTGGAGAAGAAGGCATGAAAACGATTGGACTTTTGGGTGGCATGAGCTGGGCATCTACGGCGGAGTATTACCGCTTGTTGAACCAAGCAGCCAACGCCGAGTTCGGCGGCCTTACCTCTGCGAAGATTTTGCTGCACTCTTTCGACTTCTCCGAAATTGCTCGCCTGCAACATGAAGGCAAGTGGGATGCGCTGGCCGACATGCTCGCCGATGCGGCCGAAGCGATGGAGCGTGACGGCGCAGATATCATTCTCATCTGCACCAACCTGATGCACAAACTCGCACCGCAAGTGGCTGCGCGCATCTCTATCCCGCTGGTGCATATTGCGGATGCGGTCGCACGTGCAATCAAAGCAGATGGAAATACTAAAGTGGCATTGCTTGGCACGTGCTTCACCATGGAAGAGCTTTTCTACCGCGAGCGTTTGCAATCGCATGGTATCGAAGTAATCATCCCTGAGGGCCAAGACTTCCAAGATATCAGCGACCTTATTTATAGCGACCTCTGCGCAGGGCGCTTCCCTGAGTCGGCGCGCACGCGTTACCTCGAAGTAATCGAGACGCTCAAAGCACAGGGCGCTGAAGGCATCGTGATGGGCTGCACCGAGATTCCTATCTTGCTAAAAGATTGCGACGCGGGCGTGCCGCTTTATGACACGACCGCCCTGCATTGCGAAGCCGCATGGCAAGACGCAACCAGCGCAACAAGCAAAGCGGCCTAATCTATGTTCACAGGTATCATCACCGATATTGGCACGGTTCGCCGCATCAAAAAGGGCGGTGATACGCGTATGGAAATCGTCTGCCATTACGATATGAGCGATGTGGCACAGGGCGCATCCATTGCGTGCAACGGTGCATGCCTGACCGTGACGGAAAAAACCGCCGATAGTTTTTGGGTGAGCGCGAGCCAAGAGACGCTTTCCAAAACCACGCTGGGGGAATGGAATGTAGGGACGCGCATCAACCTAGAGCGCGCGCTTAAAATGGGTGACGAGCTAGGCGGCCATATCGTTAGCGGCCATGTCGATGGCTTGGCGGAGATTCTCTCGCGCAAAGCAGTCGGTGATTCTGTTGCCTTCACCATTCGCGCTCCCAAAGCACTCGCAGGCTTTATCGCTACCAAAGGTTCGGTGACGTTGGACGGCGTGTCGCTCACCGTGAATGCGGTTGAAGGCGATAACTTCACCGTGAATATCATCCCACACACCCTCACCCACACGACGATTGGCAAAGCGTGGCAAGAAGGTAGCCAGTTGCATCTGGAAATTGATATGCTAGCGCGCTATATCGCACGCATGCAGGAGGTAGCAGCATGAGCGGTGAACTCGCCACGATAGAAGAAATCCTCGCCGATGCGCGCGCGGGCAAAATGTTTATCCTTGTCGATGATGAAGACCGCGAAAATGAGGGCGACCTCGTCATCCCCGCGCAATTCGCCGATGCGGAAGCCATCAATTTTATGGCCAAATATGGCCGCGGTTTGATTTGCCTCTCCCTCGATAAAGAGCAAGTGAAACGCCTCGGCTTGCCGCCCATGGCGAAGCATAATACCTCGCGTCTTTCGACTGCCTTCACCATCTCCATCGAAGCGCGCGAAGGCGTGACGACAGGCATCAGCGCCGCTGACCGCGCAAAGAGTGTAGCGGTGGCTATCGACCCGCATTCTACGGCTGCCGATATCGCCTCGCCCGGCCATGTCTTCCCACTCGAAGCACGCGAAGGCGGTGTACTCGTGCGAGCAGGCCATACCGAAGCCGCCGTGGATGTTGCACGCCTCGCAGGCTTGCACCCCAGCGGTGTGATTTGCGAAATTATGAATGACGACGGGACGATGGCGCGCCTGCCAGACTTGCTGAAATTCGGCAAAGAGCACGGCATCAAAACGGCAACCATTGCGGACCTCATTGCCTATCGCCGCCGCTCGGAGCAGCTCGTGCGACGCATTACCGAGACCACGATTGATACTATCGCGGGTGGTGAATTCAAAGCCGTTGTCTATGAAAACACGGTCGCTTACGCCGAGCATATCGCGCTGGTCAAAGGCAACATTAGCTCCGATAACCCTACCCTCGTGCGCATGCATGCGGTGGATGTGCTGGGCGATATTCTCTCCGATAAAGCCGCGAGCAATAGTGGCATGCTGGATGCAGCGCTCAAAGCGGTGGATGAAGCCGGAAGCGGCGTTGTCGTGCTCATTCGCGAGCCACGCCGTTCTGCGCTGTCGGATACGCTGAAACTCCGCATGGGTGAGAAGCCTGCCGCCGCGCCAGAGTTGCGCGATTACGGCATCGGCGCGCAGATTCTGCTTGACCTTGGCGTGCGTGAGATGCAGCTACTATCCAACGCAAAACGCAGCGTGGTAGGTTTGGAAGGCTACGGCCTGACCATCACCGGCTACGCACCCTTGGAGAAATAACATGCATATTTTGATTGTCGTATCGCCCTATTACCAAACCATCACCGATGGTATGCTGCAAGGCGCACTCGCCGAGCTGGATAAGGAAGGCGCAACGCATGAGCGCATCGACGTGCCCGGCGCGTTTGAGATTCCCGCGGCGATTGCCATGGCCGACCAAACGGGCAAATACGATGGCTATATCGCGCTTGGCTGTGTGATTCGCGGCGAGACGACGCATTACGACTATATTTGCGGCGAGTCCGCGCGCGGCCTGCAAGAGCTGGCACTGCGCGATATGTTGCCGATTGGCAATGGCATCCTCACCGTAGAAAACAAATCGCAGGCCGATGTGCGCGCCGATATGACCCGCAAAAATAAAGGCGGCGAAGCGGCCCATGCCTGTATCGAAATGATTAAATTGAAAGCCCATTTTGCCAATGAATAAATCCCTACAAGAAAAACGCGCTGCGCGCCTCGCGGCGGTGCAAGCACTCTATCACCGCTCCGTGACCGAACAAAAAGACCGCCCTGCACAGCGTTTTATCGATGACATGATGCTGCAATGGAGCGACCTCGCCACGCAGAGCGATAGCGAGTGGGATACCGACCTCACCCCAAACCGTGCACTGCTCACCAAACTGGTGGAAGGCGTGATTGTCGAAGAAGAAACACTGCGCAAACACGTAGATGCGATCATCAAAGAGAATTGGAAAGAGGAGCGCATGAGCCCGATTATCGTCGCGGCTCTCTATTGCGCGGCGTATGAATTACAGTTCCGCCCCGAAACCAACGCACCGATTATCGTAGACGAATATACCAGCATGGTCGGCGAGTTTTTTGATGAGCCAGAGCTAGCTT
>CAYFFN010000049.1:0-11068 GCA_964342335.1 uncultured Azospirillaceae bacterium | reverse complement strand
TCATCCTCGGTGTAACCAGACAAGCGAATCACCTCCATACGATCCAGTAACGGACGCGGCATGTTCATGCTGTTCGAGGTCGCGATAAACATCACATCAGACAAGTCATAATCCACTTCCATATAATGGTCGTTGAACTCTTTGTTTTGCTCTGGGTCGAGCACTTCGAGCATCGCTGCCGCAGGGTCACCACGGAAGTCGTTACCCATCTTATCAATCTCATCGAGCAGCATCAGCGGGTTGCTGGTTTTTGCCTTTTTGAGTGATTGGATAATCTTACCCGGCATCGAACCAATATAGGTACGGCGGTGACCGCGAATCTCGCTCTCGTCGCGCACGCCACCCAGCGAAATTTTGGAGTAGTTACGGCCTGTCGCACGCGCAATCGAGCGCGCCAGCGAGGTTTTACCCACACCTGGAGGGCCAACAAGGCACAGAATCGGGCCTTTAATTTGCTTGGTACGCGCCTGCACCGCGAGATATTCAAGGATGCGCTCCTTGACCTTCTCCAGACCATAATGGTCTTCATCCAGAATCTTTTCTGCTGCCGGAATATCGCGTTTCACTTTGCTGCGCTTCTTCCAAGGCAGGCTCACCATCCAATCGAGGTAGTTACGAATCACCGATGCCTCAGCGGACATGGTGCTCATGGTGCGCAACTTCTTCAGCTCGCTCTCGGCTTTCTCGCGCGCTTCCTTGCTCAGCTTGGTTTTGGCAAGTTTCTCTTCCAGCTCGGAAAGCTCATCGCGCCCCTCACCTTCCAGCTCGCCCAACTCTTTCTGAATCGCCTTGAGCTGCTCATTGAGGTAATATTCGCGCTGGGTTTTCTCCATCTGGCGCTTCACGCGGCCACGGATGCGCTTCTCGGTGTTCAACACGCCAATCTCGCTTTCCATCAGCGCATAGACATGCTCCAAACGCTCAGACACTTTGGTGATTTCCAAAATCTCCTGCTTGCCCGGAATATCAATACTCATATGCGCCGCAACCGTATCGGCCAGCACAGACGGGCTGGTGATTTTGGTGATCGCGCCGAGGGTTTCCGGCTGAATCTTTTTATTCAGCTTCACATAATCTTCGAACTTGCTGATGACCGAGCGGAACATCGCTTCCGTCTCTTCGTCGTCATCCTGCTGCTCTTCGAGACGCTCCGTCTCTACTTCGTAATAGTCTTCCTTATCCGAATAGGCCGAAATCTTGCTGCGATGCGAGCCTTCCACCAGCACCTTCACCGTGCCGTCTGGCAAGCGCAGCAGTTGCAGCACCGTTGCCACTGTACCGATATCGTAAATATCCTCTTTGGTTGGATCGTCCTGCGAGCCATTACGCTGCGAGACGAGCAGAATCTTATTCTCTTCTTTTACTGCGGCTTCCAGCGCCTTCACAGACTTTTCGCGCCCCACAAACAGCGGCACGACCATACCGGGAAACACCACGATATCGCGCAAAGGTAAAACAGGAAGAACAGTGAATTGAGGTTCGGTCATAAGGACTCCTTAGAATAGGCCATCAGAATACAGGGAAATATAGGGCCCCGTCACCGTTTTTCCACTCCCGTGGGGATATTTCTTCTTTTCGCTCTTATTTTGCAAAATTAACGCGTTGTTAAGGGGTTTTTTGTTACAATGGTTCTATGTATAGACACACTTCTGAAAAAGCCTTCTCGCTCGTCGAGCTTTCTATCGTACTGGTTATTCTTGGCCTGCTCACAGGCGGGATATTGGCTGGCCAATCGCTCATCCGTGCGGCAGAGCTGCGCAGCGTTGCCACAGAGGCAAACCGCTACAGCACAGCAGTATATACCTTCCGAGATAAGTATTTTGCTCTCCCCGGAGATATGCGCAATGCCGTGAAGTTCTGGACCGAGCAAGCAGGCGGTACTGATGATGGCACCGATGCAACCTGCGAAGCGCTGGGCTATGCTAACCCAGCGACAGGCACCGCAACCTGCAATGGTGATGGCGATGGTGATGTAGATTGGCTCGAAGCATGGCGTGCATGGCAGCATCTTGCCAATGCTGGCTTGGTAGAGGGCAGCTTTACTGGCGTGCAAGGTGAAGCATCGGATGTTAGCTTTGGCGCCGCAGGCGAAAACATTCCAGCTGCAAGAGTTAATTCTACGGTTGGATGGACCTTAAGGAATGTAGGCAGCCAAGATGGCACAAGCGGACCCTTTGCTGGCGAGTACGGCAATCCTTTCTATCTTGGGGCTGGTAACGGTGTTGATGAAGGTAACTTCACTATCCCCGAGGAGGTTTGGGGTATCGACACAAAAATGGACGATGGCAAGCCAGGCTACGGAAAGGTACGAGTCTACAACAATTCCTCACGTACAAATTGTGCCACTACAGACGATCCTGCCACGGCCGAATATGACTACGACAACACGAATACGAATAGCGGTTGTACCCCTATCATTTTTGTAATGGGACATTAACATGACCAAAGGTTTTTCGCTCGTTGAGCTCTCGATAGTGCTCGTTATCCTCGGCTTGCTTACTGGCGGCATTCTGGCTGGCCAATCGCTTATCCGTGCGGCCGAACTGCGTAGCGTATCTACAGAATATGGTCGATTCCAAACAGCCGTGCACACTTTCCAAGACAAGTATTTTGCCATTCCTGGGGACTTCGATATTGCACATAGATTTTGGGATCCTGCGGGTGGCTCAGGTGTTGTCGGCGATGGGTGTGAAGCCGCGACCGGCTCCGGTACAGAAACCTGTAGCGGAGATGGCGATGGAATGCTGGACAAACCGGGAGGCGTCTCAGAATATGGCGAAACCTTTACATTTTGGCAGCATTTAAACAACGCGGGCCTACTCGAAGGTAGCTATACTGGCATCACTGGTGCGGGCGGTATTACTGACCATATCCTAGGGGAAAACAGCCCCATGTCAAAACTGTCAAATGCCGTTTGGGCTATTGGATATTGGGACAATTCAACAGGAACAGGCACCTGGAATTTCTCTCTAGACTATGGAAACTTTTTTGCTGTAGGGGCTATGACAAGCACAGCGGAAGGAGATGTCCCAGTAGGCCTTGGCTTCAAAACGGAAGAAGCATGGATATTGATACGAAAATGGATGACGGCATGCCAGGACAGGGAAAAGTAATCGGGCGTAGATTATCTGAGTGCACCACTTCTAGCTCGCCTCACTATAACGATTATGATGCTGAGTATGACCTACAATCAAGCTCACTAGCGTGTGCTTTAGCATTCAAAAAAGCGTTTTAGAATTACGCGCTTTTATCGGACTTTTTGTCTTTGCCAATCACCAGTACTGGATCCGCTGTACCGCGCACCACATCGCCGTTGATGACCACTTCGCTCACATCATCACGACCTGGGATGTCATACATCAGCTCAAGCAGTAATTGCTCCAGAATCGCACGCAAACCACGCGCACCAGTCTTACGCTCAATCGCATTCTCAGAAATCGCCTCAAGTGCATCGTCGGTGAATTTCAACTCCACCTCTTCCATCTCGAAGAGTTTCATATATTGCTTCGTCAGCGCGTTCTTCGGCTCGGTGAGAATACGCACCAGCGCTTCCACATCCAGATTCTCAAGCGTCGCAATCACGGGCAGACGGCCAATAAATTCAGGAATCAGACCAAACTTCACCAAATCTTCTGGCTGAAGGTCTTTGAGCGTCTCGCCTACATCTTTCACTTCCGAACTACGTACATCCGCACCGAAGCCAATGCCTGTGCCTTTGCCGCGCGTCGAGATCACTTTCTCTACGCCCGCAAATGCGCCGCCGCAGATGAACAGAATGTTCGAAGTATCCACTTGTAGGAATTCCTGCTGCGGGTGCTTACGGCCACCTTGTGGCGGTACAGACGCAACCGTACCTTCCATCAGCTTGAGCAATGCTTGCTGCACACCCTCGCCCGATACGTCACGGGTGATAGAGGGGTTCTCAGACTTGCGGGAAATCTTATCCACCTCGTCAATATACACGATACCGCGCTCGGCGCGCTCCACGTTGTAATCTGCTGCTTGCAGCAAGCGCAGGATGATATTCTCCACGTCTTCACCCACATAACCCGCTTCGGTCAGGGTGGTCGCATCGGCCATAGTGAAAGGCACATCCAACGTGCGCGCCAAGGTCTGCGCGAGCAGGGTCTTACCGCAACCGGTAGGACCAACCACCAGAATGTTGGATTTAGACAGCTCCACATCGCCGCCTTTTTCTTGGATAGCGATACGCTTATAGTGGTTATGCACCGCGACAGACAGAATACGCTTCGCACGGGCTTGACCAATCACATATTCATCGAGGAAATCGGCAATCTCTTGTGGCGTCGCGAGATGGTCTGCCTCCGTCGTCGGGCCGCTCTTATCGGCCGTGCGGATAATATCCACGCAGAGCTCGACGCATTCGTCACAGATAAAGACAGTAGGGCCAGCAATCAGCTTGCGCACCTCATGTTCACTCTTTCCACAGAAGGAGCAATAGCGCGTGTTTTTCGTCTCTTTATCTTTAGCCATAATTTTGTACCTCTAGGCACATCGTAGAACCTTTGCGCGGGGATAGGCAAGCACCTTTTTTGCTAACAACCGCTTTTGCATTGCGATTTATTAGGCCATGTGTGCTTTGTTTGCAGCGCCTAAGATTACTTCGCTTTTTCGGCGGCTTTCACGGCGTCGGCGCGGGTGGTAATCACTGCGTCGATGAGGCCAAACTTTTGCGCTTCTTCGGGTGCCATGAAGTTATCGCGGTCCATCGCTTTCTCAACCGCTGCCAGTTTCTGGCCTGTGTGATCCACGTAAATCTGGTTCAAACGCTTACGCAGCGCGAGAATCTCTTTAGCTTGAATCTCGATATCCGATGCCTGACCTTGCGCACCACCAGAAGGCTGGTGAATCATGATGCGTGAGTTAGGCGTTGCAAAACGCTTACCTGCCGCACCGGCCGTCAGCAGTAGTGAACCCATAGAGCAGGCTTGGCCTACGCAGAGCGTGTTCACATCCGGCTGTATGTACTGCATGGTATCGTAAACAGACAGACCCGCAGTCACCACGCCACCGGGCGAGTTGATATACATGAAGATATCTTTCTCAGGATCTTCCGATTCCAAAAATAGCATCTGCGCCACAATCAACGAACACATATGATCTTCCACCTGACCGGTCAGGAACACGATACGCTCACGCAGCAGGCGTGAGTAAATATCAAAACTGCGCTCACCACGGCTCGTAGACTCGATAACCATCGGCACGAGATTGGCGTAAGCTTCCATCATTTGGTTGTTATTGCGTATGTCCAGCATGCTAGTTCTCCCTGTGACTATGTCGTTACGCGTCTTTATCTGCTTTGTCAGCCTTTTTCGCCGCTGGCTTCTTTGCCGCTGCTTTTTTCTTTGGCTTTGCGTCTTCTGCGTCATCTTCAGTAAAAAGCGCTTCAGGGCTCACCTTCTTCTCAGGGCGTTCCACTTTCTCTAGCAGGAAGTCTACCGCCTTCTCTTCGAGGATAGGGCCACGCAGCTGATCCACTTCGTTCGGGTTCTGCTGATAAAACTCCAGTACTTTCTGTTCTTGGCCTGGATACATGCGCGCTTGGCTCATTACTGCACTGGTCAGCTCTTCACGAGAGACCTGCAGGTTGTTCACACGGCCCAGCTCAGAGAGGAAGATACCCAAACGCACGCGGCGGTTGGCAATCGTTTCATACTCTTCTTTCAGCTCTTTCTCGCTCTTACCCTCAATCGATGGGTCTTTGCGGTCAATCATCTGTTGGACTTGTTGCCAAATGCCATCAAATTCCATTTTCGCCATCTTTTCAGGGATGTCGACGTTCACTTTCTCATCCAGCAGGTCGAACAAAGCCTTCTTCGCTTTCGCACGAGAAGCACCTTCGTAATCCGCGCCCAACTTGTCTTTAATCGCCTCTTTCAGCTTATCCAAAGACTCCAGACCCAGCTTCTTCGCAAAGTCATCATCCGCTTCTGGCGTGTGTGGCTCCAGCACTTCATGCACTTTCACTTCAAACACCACAGGCGCGCCTGCGAGGTCTTCACTGTGATATTGCTCAGGGAAGGTTACGTTCACTTCCACTTCGTCACCGGCTTTCTTGCCAATCAACTGGTCTTCGAAACCGGGGATGAACTGGCCAGAACCCAACTCCAGCTGGAAGCCTTGTGCCGCACCGCCATCAAAGGCTACGCCGTCTTTCTTACCCAAGAAGTCGATTTTTACTGCATCGCCCTTCTCGGCTTTCTCATCCGCTGGCTTGCCGTGGAAATGCTTCTGCTGCGCGAGCAAATCTTCCAGCGCCTTGGTCACATCTTCCTCTGGCACTTCACAGGTCAGCTTTTCAACCGAAAGCGTGCTGTAATCCAGCTCAGGCATTGCAGGCATCACTTCGAATTCCATTTTGAATTCCAGATCGCCGCCTTCTTCGTAATTCGTGATTTCCACATCTGGCTGCATCGCAGGGCGCAAATCCTTTTCTTCCAACACCTTACGGGTTACATCATTCACGCTGTTCTGGATCACATCGCCCATCACATTCTTGCCGTATTTCTGCTTCAGCACCGCCATAGGCACTTTACCTGGGCGGAAACCCGGCACTTTCGTGCGTTGGCCAACTTGCTTCAGCTCGCGCTCAATCTGTTGCTCCAAATCCGCAGCGGGCACGGTGATAGCGTATTCGTATGCGAGTCCTTTGTGTGATACTTCTTTAATGTCCATTTATTTTGCCTTGAAAGTTACGTTTTATCGTTGAGATGCCCCTTCTTCGCACAGTGGCTGCGACAGTGCAAGCATTTGCTTAACGGTTGCGGGTATCTCCCTCAACCAGTCCACCCAGCGGAGCGCCGCCAAGTATATGTGTGTGAAAATGCGGCACGGTCTGCGACGCATCCGCGCCATGGTTAGTGATCAAGCGATACCCGCTCTCACCAAGACCTAGCACGTCCGTCGCCACCTTTTGCACAGCGAGGAAAAACCCTGCAACAACGCCCATCCCCGCCTTTGCCGCGAAATCATCAAAGGAACTATATTCGCCCTTAGGAATCACCAAAGCATGCACAGGCGCCGCGGGAGCGATATCACGAAAGGCCAACACATTCTCATCTTCATAGATAGGCTCAGAAGGGATTTCCTTTCGCAACAGCTTCGCGAAGATATTTTCTGTATCATATGCCATTATTCGCCTCCTCGGCTTGCTTTTTCATCCAGTCCCGAGATGCCTTGGCGCTTAGCAAGCACCTCCATCACCTCTGCTGGCGAAAGACCGCATTCCGACCATAAAACAAGAAGATGGTACAATAAGTCAGCCGACTCACTGGCGACATTTTCCTTCGTTTCACTCACCGCGGCAATCGCCACTTCGCTTCCCTCTTCCGCGACCTTCTGGGCAATCTTTTTGCGCCCCTTGGCGAAGAGCTGCGCGGTATAAGAAGTGTCCGCATCTGTGCCTTTGCGCGACTCGATCACCTCGAATAATGTGCTTAATGTTGTATCCATCGTTAGAGCCTTACCGGAATCCCATCCTGTTGCAATGCTTCTTTTACCTCACGCACGGTGAACTGCCCGAAATGGAAGACCGACGCCGCCAAACATGCATCCGCCTTGGCATCACGGAACCCCTCAGTGAAGTGACTAATTCCCCCTACACCGCCTGAGGCAATCACCGGAATCGACACCGCCTCACTGACCGTGCGGGTTAATTCCACATCAAAGCCGCTTTTGGTGCCATCGCGGTCCATCGAGGTGAGCAAAATCTCACCCGCACCATATTCCGCCATGCGTTTTGCCCACTCTATAGCGTCAATACCTGTCGCATTACGCCCGCCATGGGTAAAAACCTCAAAGCCATCACCTTGGCGCTTCGCATCAATCGCCACCACTATACACTGATTACCGAACTTTTCGGCCGCTTCACGCACAAATTCGGGGCGCTTCACCGCCGCGCTATTAATAGAGACCTTATCTGCCCCTGCGCGCAGCAGCGTATGCACATCATTCAGCTCACGCACGCCCCCACCGACGGTAAAAGGCATAAAACAGACACTCGCCACCTGCTCGACCATATCATAGAGCGTCTCACGCGCGTCCGAAGTGGCTGTAATGTCTAGAAAACATAGCTCATCCGCCCCCTGCGCATCATACACACGCGCCTGCTCAACAGGGTCACCCGCATCCACCAGATCCACGAAGTTCACGCCCTTGACCACACGGCCCGCATGCACATCTAAACAAGGGATGATACGCTTCTTAAGCATTATGCCACCGCCTCAAGCGCTTCGGCTGGGTCAATCGCGCCTTCATACATTGCGCGCCCAATAATCATGCCCGAGATTCCACGCGCTTCTGCGGCTTTTACGGCCTTCACATCGTCAAGCGACGATACGCCACCCGAGAGAATCACTGGAATCTTCACAGCTTCCGCAAGTTCAGCCGTTTCATCAATATTCGGCCCCTGCATCGCACCATCGCGGTGAATATCGGTATAAATAATCGCGGCAACGCCGTCATCTTGGAACTGACGCGCCAAATCCACGGCCTTCACTGTCGAGACATTCGCCCAGCCATCCACGGCCACTTTGCCGCGCTTGGCATCAATCCCCACCGCAATCTTACCCGGGAACTTCTTACACGCCTCTTTCACCATCGCAGGGTCACGCAGGGCTGCGGTGCCGATAATCACGCGGGAAACACCCGCCTCCAACCAACTTTCCACATGACGAAGTGTGCGAATACCGCCACCCAACTGCACAGGGTTCTTCGTGTGCGCCAAAATCGCATGCACCGCAACGGCATTCACTGCCGCCCCTTCAAACGCACCGTTCAAATCCACCACATGGAGCCAATCAAACCCTTGCTCCTCAAAGCTCTTGGCTTGTTTGGCAGGCGTATCCGAAAATACGGTAGCCGCATCCATTTCGCCGCGCAGCAAGCGCACACATTGGCCGTCTTTCAAGTCGATGGCGGGGTAAAGAATCATATCAGGTCCGTCAATTGCTCTAAGCGTTTATAAAAGAAGTGTCCGGCCACCATATTGCCGTTCACAAATTCGTAGTAAGGCAATGTGCCCCACTCGGTATAATGACTCTCGCGGTAAATCTGCAACGCGCGCTCCTGCGTATTACGTACACTTAAACGCAGCACAGAGAAGCCCTCTTTGGCCGCCTCGCGCTCCGCATGCACCAGCAAATCCTTTGCAAGCCCATGCCCCCGCGCCCATGGCGCCACAAAATGCGCCTCAATATCCACGGCAAAGGCAGAGGTTTCCTTGCTTTTACTTGGCTTAACCAATTGAATAGAACCGCAAATCGTGCCATCTAAACGCGCCACGAGCAGAATACGCTCCGGCACCACCATCACGCCTTTCCAATAGCCTTCCAGCTGCTCACGCACCGGTGGGGTCACCCAGTTAAAGCCGATACCATCATTGATGGCATCATCGGTGGCTTGGCACAAATCCGCCAAATCCGCACCTTTATATGCATCCAGTCTTTCTACACTGACACCCATGTTACATCCCCACAAAATTCTTCAGCAATTGCAGCCCCGCCGCTTGCGACTTCTCGGGGTGGAATTGCGTGCCCATAATATTGCCTCGCGCCACCGCCGCAACTACCGACTCGCCATATTCACAGGTGAGCAGCACATCTGAGCGGTCCTCCGGCTGTGCGTGGTAACTATGAACGAAATACATATGCGCGCCTTGATCAATGTCACGCAGCAACGGATGCGCATCCTGCTCGAACCGAATCGGATTCCAGCCCATATGCGGGATTTTCATGCTTGAATCTGCGGGTTTCAGCGGCACCACTTCGCCCTTCAACCAGCCAAGTCCGGCATGCTCGCCATGCTCATACCCACGCTCAAACAGCATCTGCATCCCCACGCAAATACCCAAAAACGGCTTTTTCTGCACCAACACCGCCTCTTCTAGCGCTTCTTTCATGTTTTTCAGTGCATGAAGACCATTCATGCAGTCCGCAAAGGCTCCCACACCGGGGAGTATAATATGTGTTGCCTCAGAGAGTAATTCCGCATCCGTAACAATGGAGGGGGCAGCCCCCATCACCTTCCGCACGGCCTTCTCAACCGAGTGGAGGTTACCTGCACCGCAATCGATAATCGCCACCGTCATGATGCAACCTCTGATTGCTTAGCGCCGTCACCCAGCACTCTATCCAAAAAACGCAACTGCGCACGGGCATCATTCTCTCCACTCACCACATCAGAGAGGATATATCCACGTTTCTTGAGTGTGTAATCGCGTAGGTCACTTGCATGCCACCCAAGCCAAGCTTGCACAAATAAGCCAATAATAGTGGCATCTTGTTCACTCAACACCCCATAGCGGCTAAGCATAAACATCACCATCTGGATGACAAACAAGCCCCCCGCCACTAGCCACATGCGATGGTACAATGCCCAAAACAACGTGAAGAGAAACGCCCATAGGTTGAACGACTCGCGCACATAGACAGCGTCCGCGAGATTTTCTTCCGCCTCCGGATTGATATACACATTAAAGAGATGCAGCTGCCCTTTTAGCATGCGTCGCTATCGCCAAGGGTCCCCTTGGTAGACGGAATCGCATCCGCCTTGCGGGGGTCAATTTCCATCGCCGCACGCAGGCTGCGCGCGAGTCCTTTGAAGCAGCTTTCCACGATATGGTGGTTATTCACGCCGTAAAGCGTCTCCACATGCAGCGTGATGCCACCGTTGAAGGCAAAAGCTTGGAACCATTCACGGAACAGCTCAGTATCCATCTCGCCCAACTTGTCTTTGGTGAAGTTTACATTCCAAATGAAATACGGGCGGCCAGAGATATCCAGCGCGACGCGGCTGAGCGTCTCATCCATCGGGCTGAGCGCCGAGCCATAGCGGCGAATCCCGCGCTTATCGCCCAGTGCCTTCGCCACGGCTTGGCCAATCGCGATGCCGCAATCTTCCGTCGTGTGGTGAAAATCGATATGCGTGTCCCCTTTCGCTTCGACGGTCAAATCCATCAGCGAGTGGCGCGAAAGCTGCTCCAGCATGTGATCGAGAAAGCCAATCCCAGTCGATACCTTATACTGTCCGGTACCGTCGAGATTCACTT
>CAYFFN010000048.1:0-11100 GCA_964342335.1 uncultured Azospirillaceae bacterium | reverse complement strand
ACGGCTTCACCTTGGCTGTGAATTTGGCAATGCGTTCAGGCTTGCCTAAACCATCTAGTTTTTTACGGCTGATATAACCTGCCCCCAAAGGAATAAGCACATACAGAATAACGGAAAGAAGCAGGGTTTCCCACGGCACAATAATATCTGTCACGCCAAGCAGCAGCGCGGCAATCGGTGCAAACGCAAAGATCATAATAATATCGTTCACCGATACCTGCACCAGCGTGTAATTCGCATCCCCTTTCACAAGCTGACTCCATATAAAGACCATAGCGGTGCAAGGAGCAACGCCAAGCAAGATCATTCCGGCGATATATTCTTTCGCATCTTGCGCATCTACCAATCCGGCAAAAATATGCTCAAAGAACAAGATACCAAGTGCGGCCATACTAAAAGGCTTAATCAGCCAGTTTACGACCAGTGTAATGCACAAGCCTTTGGGTTTTTTGCCAACGTCTTTAAGGCTGGAAAAATCCACATTGACCATTATCGGATAAATCATCCCCCAGATAAACACCGCCACGACCAAATTGACGCTGAAATATTCAAGGGCTGCAATCGCCTGAAATACGCTAGGCACAAGCAAGCCAAGCCCAACTCCGGCAGCAATACAAAGCCCAACCCAGACGGATAAATAACGCTCAAAAAACCCCATATGTGATTGTTCTTCGCTCATAGCAATTCGCTTTCTATTCTGGTTTTCAGCATATTAAACGCCTCATCAAAGGCGCTGTTTATATCTTCTTCACTGCCCGTGGCGGCGGCAGGGTCAGGTGTGCTCCAATACAACTTTTCATGCTTACCCAGAAATACGGGGCAGCTTTCGGCTTCGGCAGCATGACAAACCGTAATCACCAGTTCAAACTTTGTGCCTTCAAATTCATCCCATGACTTGCTGCGCGGCTGTCCCGCTTTAATGCCGTGGCGTTTCAGGACTTCAATGGATTTGGGATGCACATATCCGGCGGGATTACTTCCCGCGCTTACAGCCTTATAGCGCCCCACGCCAAGCTGGTTAATCAGAGCTTCGGCCATTACGGAACGGCAGGAATTACCAGTACAAAGGACAAGAACATTCTTCATTTAGCAACATCCGCCCTCTTTTTCCTGTGGCGCGTCTGGGATGCCGCAATCAATAAAGTGTTTAGTCACAAGCCCCAGTTCTGTTACATGAAAATGAGGCGGCAGGGTTGAACCATCCGGCAATTTGAAATTTACGGCCTCAACAGTGTCCAGAGCCTCTTTCACTTCCGGAATTTTCATTTTATGTCCTTTCTTAACAACACTTGGACAATTCAATAATGGAGCAACCTTTTTTCTTGTCCTCGCGGATGCTGGCAAATTCCACACTGCAACAGTCCTTGACCATGAAGCCGATCAGATTGAGCACGCCATCAAAATTGGCTGAATAGATAACAGAGCGCCCTTTCTTGCGGGATGTAACAATTCCCGCATTGGATAGGTGATTCAGGTGGAACGACATGGTGTTATGCGGTGTTCCAAGCTCTTCGCTTAACGCTCCGGCTGGCAAGCCGTCCGGCCCTGCTTCGACGAGAATACGAAACGCGCACAGCCGAGTTTCCTGTGATAGCGCATCAAACATGATAATTGCTTCTTGAGTGTCCATGCGTCCAGATATATGGACATATTAGGTCTGAGTCAAATAAATTGTTCCAGCATCGCATTATGCACTGTGTTGTGCTTCTTTTCTTACAAAATCCAACAAGTTTAGATGGCTTAAAGCCTTTTCAACGGTCTTTCTCGCGATTTGCACATCACAACTAAACATCTCTTTCAAGCGGTGGATTACAAAGGATATGTATGACAGAAAGCATGGTCAGCTTGTCCAGCGCAGACATGAAATTAAAGTATTACTGGAACGTTATCATGAAGGTGATGAATAGTTTAAAATTGCAGTTACAACACTGGTCACGCTTACATCCAAAGCCGCTGAATTTTTGACCGTTCGACAATCGATGAGAAACGGCAGTTGATGCGATACCTGTTTTCGAACTTGGAGCAGGAAGGCTCAAAGTTGCGGGATGCCTTAAAAACACCGTTCAATCTGTTCGTTGATTTGAAGGATTGTAAAAAAATGGCTCCCCGGGACGGATTATCTCGCGGCAAGCCGCTCGTTGCAAACGCTAAGCTCTCTTCGTTCGCTAAGCTTTTTGTCGAACCGGGCGGTTCTCATCACACGATACATACAAAAAAAAACCGCCTAAAGGCGAGGTCTTTTTGTATGGCTCCCCGGGACGGATTCGAACCGCCGACCGATCGATTAACAGTCGATTGCTCTACCGCTGAGCTACCGGGGAACACGATTCGGAGTGTTCTGATACACAGAACCAAACGCAAATGCAACCCCCCTTTGCGCAATGTTGGTATCTTAGGTTAATTCCGCTCGGCAGCGGCGCGTTTCAGCCTGTCATTGATGGCGCTTCCCACCCCGCCTTCAGGAATATGCATTACCGCAATGGCGCTATATTTTTCAGGCTGATCCGCCGCGCGCAAATGGGCAAATAAATGCTGCGCCGCCTCCGTCAAATCCCCCGATTCACTGAGATTATACGCACAGGGCAGCTCTGTTGGCCCAAAACCAATAAACGCCTCACCTTCACGCGCGCCCTCCGCGTTTAAGCGCACGGAGAGTCGCGGAGCATAATGGCTGGTGAGCTGCCCGGGAGCGGAAAGCGCAGAAACATCCTCTTCGCGCTGGCCTACGGCAATATCTTTTGCCTCCAACATCTCTTTCGTGATGCCGCCGGGGCGCAAAATCGCCACATGGTCATCCCCCACCCATAGCACGGTTGATTCCAGCCCCTGCGCACAGGCGCCGCCTTCCACTATATGCAGGTCAGTATCGGCAAATTCTTCGCGCACATGGGTGCTTTGTGTGGGGCTAATACGACCAGAGCGGTTCGCGCTTGGCGCTGCGATGGCTCCATCAAATGCGCGCAAAAGCTGCTGCGCTATCGGATGCGCAGGGCAACGTACCGCCAGCCTATCCGTATTGGGCGCACAAGCGGGCGCAATATCTGCCTCCGCTTTTTTGGGCAACACGAGCGTCAACGCGCCCGGCCAATACAGCGAGGCCAATCGTTCTGCCAGTACATTCCACTCCACATAACGCTGCGCCATTTCGGCATTCGCCACGTGCAAAATAAGCGGGTTATGGCTTGGCCGCCCCTTCAGGCGATACACCAACTCCACCGCATCCGCATTCGTGGCATCCACCGCAAGGCCATAGACCGTCTCTGTCGGCATAGCAAGCGCTTCTCCGCTGCGCCAAAGGCTCAAGCATCGCTCTAGCTCTTGTGTGGATAAGGGCTGCGGTATATTTGCCATATATTGTGGCTCACTCTAGTATCATTACCAAATATTGAGTTTTCTTAAGAAAAACCCGATTCCAGACACTTGTAAAGAGGAGTGACGCGCAATGCAAGCCATCACCATCGCGGTAGCCCAACAAAAAGGCGGGGCCGGCAAAACCACCCTTGCCGCCAATTTGGCCGTTGCGTGCAGCCAGTTCGGGCTAGACACCGCCATCATCGATATTGACCCGCAAGGCAGTCTCACCCATTGGGCGAAATTGCGCGAACAAAGTGACGATGACTCCCTCGCCCCCATCGCATTCTCGAGCGTATCGGGTTGGCGTGTGGCGAAAGAAATCGGACGCCTCAAATCGCAATTTGATGTGGTCATTATCGACAACCCACCGCATGCCCAAACCGAATCACGCGAGGCGATTCGTCACAGCGACTTGGTCGTGATTCCGATGCAGCCAAGCCCACTCGACCTTTGGGCAACGCAAGCGACGATTGAAATGGCGAAGGCAGAAAAGAAGCCTATCAAGATGGTATTGAACAGAGTCAATAGCATGTCGAAGTTATCCCAAACCATCGCATCGGAAATTGATGTGCTCTGCCAGAACCGTTTTGGCAATCGCGTCGGTTTCGCGGGAGCTATGGTGAGCGGGCGTGGCGTGACGGAAAGCGCCCCCAGCAGCATCGCCGCACAGGAGGTGCTCGCACTGGCTGAAGAGATTTTAGCCTATTTTGGTATTGAAGTTGTCGACGAAGACGAGTACCAAGTGCGCGCATGATGCGAACACATTCGGGGGTTAGATGTTTTACGATTTATTGGATACGCCAATTGGCACATTAGCACTGCTTGCAAGCGAGGAAGGGCTACGCCAAGTTATCCATTGTAAGACGCGTCCAGAACTGGTTTTCGCCATGAAGACCAAAGCCGATTATGCGCCCATCAAACTCACCGATATTTCGGCGAGCGTGCTAGCCTTCCTCAAAGGCGACATCATGCATTTGGATATTCCGCTGGATCATTCTGGTGGTACCGAGCTGCAACAAAATGTGTGGGCTGCGCTGCAAGAGATTCCTTACGGTGAACGCATCAGCTACACCGAACTTGCAGGCAATGTAGGCAAGAGCCGTGCGGTGCGCGCGGTCGCAAGTGCGTGCGGTGCGAACCCTACCCCACTCGTTGTGCCTTGCCACCGCGTAGTGTCTAAAGACGGTGGGCTCGGTGGCTTCGCATGGGGCTTGGATAAGAAAGAATGGCTCCTCAACATGGAAGTTGAGAAACGCCACGCCGAATTGATGGCTGCTTAAGCTACCTCTGCTTTAATCGAAAGTGCATGCAACCCTTGGGCAAATAAGGGGCCCGCAAGATCATTCACCAAACGGTGACGCTGCACACGATTGAGCCCCTCAAATTTCGCGGAAACCACGCGCACATTAAAGTGCGTTTCGCTGCCGCCACCTGCTTCTCGGTGACCCGCATGCCCCGCATGCATGTAGGAAACATTCTCCACCTCCAACTCGCTGGGATTCAACTCATTTATCAACAGCTTTTTCAAATTTTCTTCTATTTTCATGGCCCCAATTCTCTCGATTTATCAACCCTTACGTTAGCTACTCAACCCACAATTGATAATGGCGGTGCTCTATTAACCGCTGCATGTTAGACAACTGTGTAAAAATCCACCACTAATAGAGTATCGTCACAACCTATAGATGCGAAGATGCGTCCACTATTCCGTTTCATTTCGCAGGCATTTTATGTCTAACGCCAACCATAAGCAAGCCATAGACCGCCATGTCGGCCAGAAGATACGCTGGTATCGCCTGCAACAAGGCTACTCGCAAAGCGCCCTCGCCGAGCAACTATGCATCAGCTACCAACAACTCCATAAATACGAGAACGGAACGAACTCTGCCTCAGCCAGCCGCCTCGCCGAGATCGCAGAGGCATTGCACATCAATGTTGCAGCATTTTTTGACGGATTTGAGAGTGACGATATCGCCCTCGCGCACCATGCCGAGAACCATCGCCAACACATGCAGTTCATCAAATATTACAACCAAATCCGCTCGCAAAAATACCGCGACGTGATTCAGCTCCTCATCCGCGTCCTCTCCAGCGACGCGCCGCTCAATGCCTTTGAGGAAAAATAGCGTATAGACCTTGTTATATGCGGCATCGCGCCACATATTACCCCCATGCCAAGACGTGGATACAGCTACAAACCCAAAAGCTACGACGAGCCGAAAAAAGATTCCGGTTGCGCCGTCGAAGGCTGCAATGAAGCAGGGGAATTCCGCGCGCCCGTCTCACGCAATAACGTGAACAGCTATAAGATGCTTTGCGCGGAACATATTAAAGAGTTCAACAAGCAATGGGACTATTTCGCCGGCATGTCTCAAAACGAAATCGAAAACTTTCAGAAGGACGCCTTCACCGGCCACCGCCCCACATGGCGACCAGACCAACGCCACAACGAATCCAAACTGCGCAGCGCCTTCTCCAAGTTTATGGAGGAAGACGGCGAGTTTTCCATGCGCGACATCCCCTCCATCCCGCCCAAGCAAAAACGTGCGCTGGCCGTGCTTGATCTGATGCACCCAACCACGCAAGCAGAGATTAAGGCGCAATATAAAAAGCTGGTCAAAAAGCACCATCCCGATGTAAATCGAGATGACCCTAAGGCCGAAGACACATTTAAAAATATCACAGAGGCCTACCAGACCTTGAAGGATAGTTACGAGGAGGTTACAACAGAATCATGACCAAATATTTCGCCACATTTTTACTCATCCCACTACTCGCCGCATGCATTGTGGTGAATGATTTCTCACCCCTTTGGCAGCGCGCGCAAGAGGACCCTTGTTTGGTTGATACCGCAAAGGCACTTGACGTGAACGACCCGCAAGAGGAGCTTATTCGTTGGGTGAAATTGAATGATACCTATAGCCTCATGCTCATCAAAGAAGAAGCCGAGGCGAAAGGTGGGAATGCTTATCTCTACAATGTAGAAAATAATATCATCACCGTGTTCACGCCCAACAAAACCCGTCGTGCTGACTTCGAAGAAAGCTACCCGGATGCGCCTGTACAAATAACAGAAGACAAAATAACCCTCGACATATTGGATGATGAAGCACTCGAATTCATAACCAAAATTGCTGTGCAGCCCGATTACTGGCAGACCGACAAAGCGCTTCTTTATAACCGCCGTCGCGTGGATGCCTGCCACCAATATATCTTCACAGAGGACGATGAATAATCGCTATGGAAAAAGTAAAAGCCAAACTCACCTCACCGAAAAAACTCTTCGATTTGGACATTCCCTTTAAGGTTCCCGTCCTGCAAGGCGAAGATGAGCATGTGCCCGAAATCGACGAAACCTATCGTTTCGATTACGATACCACCCTCGCCCTTCTCGCTGGCTTCACCTATGGCCGCCGCGTGATTGTGCAGGGCTATCACGGAACAGGTAAATCCACCCATATCGAACAGGTCGCCGCGCGCCTCAATTGGCCATGCCTGCGTGTGAATTTGGATAGCCATATCAGCCGCACCGACTTGATTGGCCGTGATGTCATCACCCTCAAAGATGGCAAACAAGTCACAGAGTTCCAAGAAGGCATTTTACCTTACGCCTTGCAACGCCCCTGCGCACTCGTGTTCGATGAATATGACGCAGGCCGCCCCGATGTGATGTTCGTCATCCAGCGCGTACTGGAAGCATCCGGCAATCTTACCTTGCTCGATCAAAACAAAGTGCTACATCCGCATTCCATGTTCCGCCTCTTCGCGACCGCCAACACGATTGGCCTTGGCGATACAAGCGGCCTCTATCACGGAACTCAACCCATCAACCAAGGCCAGATGGACCGTTGGAATATCGTGACTACGCTGAACTATTTGCCCGAAGCAAAAGAACAAGAAATCATCCTCGCGAAGATGAAAAGCTATAACAGCGCCAAAGGCCGCAAGGTCGTTGCCTCTATGGTGGAACTTGCAAACCTCACCCGCCAAGGCTTTATGAACGGCGATATCTCTACCGTTATGTCCCCACGTACGGTACTAAGCTGGGCGCAAAACGCCGAGATTTTTGCAGATATCGATTCCGCGTTCCGCGTTTCCTTCCTCAATAAATGCGATGAGCTAGAGCGCGTCACCGTTGCGGAATATTACCAGCGCTGCTTTGATACCGACTTGATGGCAGCTGCCTAATGGCCATCGGCAAGAAAAAGCCGATACTCAACGCCGAACGTTTTATGCCGGTGCTGGTCGCGGCATGTCAGGCCATCGCCCGCAAAACCGACTTGGATATTTACGTCGGCGAAAGCGGAGCAGATAGCCCCCTCTCCGCGCGCAAACGCATCATCGTCACCCGCCCCGACCATGACCATGACAGCGATGTCGTCCGCCGCATGCGCGGCCAAGCGGACCTCGCCGCCATGGCGCTGCGCTTTCATAACGAGAAGGAACATCAAAAGCACCGCCCAGCGAATGAAACCTCAAGCGAGGTGTATGACGCGCTCGAACAAATGCGCCTCGAATGTATCGGCGCCAAGCGTATGCCTGGCATGAAACGTAACCTAGAACACCGCATGGAAATGCACTGCGAAACCATGGGCTACAGCCGCCTCAACAAAACGGCTGAGCCGCCGCTTGGCGACATACTCGCACTTCTTTTGCGCGAACATATCACAGGCAGCAAACCGCCCGAATCTATCCGACGCCTCTGCCAACATTGGAAGCCACAAATCGAGAAGCATCTTGGCAAGCACTTCAAGAACATGGCCAAATATCTCGATAACCAAGAGGCATTCCGTCACTACACCAACAAGCTGCTCAAAGACCTTTCCCTCCTCAGCAATGACGGCAAAGCCACGCCCGAGGAAGATGAAGAAATATTCGGCGAGAATGAAAACGACGAACAAGACTCTGAGGGCCAAGAAGAGCAAGAGGAAAGCAGCGAGCAAAGCCCGAGCGGTGGTCCCGACCAACCGCAAAGCGGTGATGATCAGTTCCAACCCTCGCCGAGTGGTGGCGACTCTATCGGAGAAGAAGAACATTCCGAAGAGCCTGAAGCTCAATACAAGCCTCGCCCGCCTGAATTTTCGCAAATGCCTATTGAACCAACGTACAAAGCATACACCACCGCATTTGACGAAGTCGTTGTCGCGTCCCAACTGGCGGACGAAGACGAACTCACCCGCCTACGCCAGCAGCTCGATGTAAAACTCAAAGACATGTACCGCGTGACAGGCCGCCTAGCCGCGCAGCTTCAGCGCCTTCTGCTCGCCCGCCAATCCCACCAATGGGTCTATGACTTGGACGACGGCATCATCGATAGCAGCCGCCTCTCGCGTATCGTCACCCGCCCCGGCCTCACCAACATTTTCAAGCAAGAGCAAGACACGCCCTACCGTGACACCGTCATCAGCCTGCTGATTGATAATTCCGGTTCCATGCGTGGACGCCCCATCACCATCGCTGCGCTCAGCGCCGACATTCTCGCGCGCACCTTGGAGCGTTGCGGCGTGAAAGTTGAGATCCTCGGCTTCACCACGCGCGACTGGAAAGGCGGAAACGCCCGCAAGCAGTGGCTCGTCGATGGCAGCCCGCAAAAGCCAGGCCGCCTAAACGACCTGCGCCATATTATTTACAAATCGGCCGATATGCGCCTTGGCCGCGCACGTAAAAACCTCGCCCTCATGCTCAAAGACGGCATATTAAAAGAAAATATCGACGGCGAAGCCCTGCTATGGGCACATCGCCGCCTACTTCAACGCACTGAAGACCGCAAAATCTTGCTCGTAATTTCCGACGGCGCTCCCGTCGATGACGCCACCCTCTCGCAAAATAGCGGCGGCTATCTCGATCAGCATCTGCGCAAAGTCATCGAATCTATCGAGCAAACCTCACCCGTAGAACTGAGCGCCATCGGCATTGGCCATGACGTCAGCCGCTACTACCAACGCGCCATCACCATTCATAATGTCGATAAACTTGCCGACACATTGCTCGAACAAATCCGCGATCTGTTCACTAACAAAGCCCAATAACAAAAAGCCCTCGTCCAAGGACGAAGGCTTTTTGAATCTTTAAGCAATAAAGCTTATGCAGCTTTGTCCTGAGCTTTCAGGATTTGCTTCTTCACAGATTTTGCTTGATCCGTCAGTTTGGTGTTTGACGTTTTCAGCAAAAACGCATCCAGACCACCATTATGGTCGATGCTGCGCATGGTAGCTGCAGTAATTTTCATAGTCACATAACGACCCAGAGCATCGCTCAACAGGCGCACCTTCTGCACGTTTGGCAGAAAACGGCGGCGCGTGTGGCGCTTAGAGTGCGATACGTTATTTCCAGACATTACGCCTGTTCCAGTGATGTCACAACGACGTGCCATAGCTAAATCTCCTAATTCGAACGCGCGTTTTAACGGCTAAATACGCATTGGTCAAGTGGTTAAATATCCAGATTTTCCACTTTTAGTGCATTTTCTTGGATAAAGTCGCGGCGCGGCTCAACCACATCGCCCATCAACGTGCTAAATGCATCATCCGCATTTGCCGAATCACCTACCGTTACCTGCAATAAAGTACGGTTAGATGGGTCGAGCGTGGTCTCCCATAATTGCTCAGGGTTCATTTCGCCCAAGCCCTTAAAGCGCTGAACCGAAATACCTTTTCTGCCCACCTCGATGATAGAGGCTTCCAAAGCCGCTGGCGAGTTGAGTGTGATTTCCTGTGTTTTGCGCGCCAAGGTAGCTGGCTTCGCATATAGTTTTTGAATATCCGCAAAATTGTCAGCGAGAATCTTCGCGTCACGGCTGGCGAAAATCGTTTCATCAACCACCACACGTTCCGCCACACCACGCACCATACGGCTGAACACAAAACCAGCATCTTCCGTTGCCACTTCCCAATCCGCTTCATCCGGTGCGGTTGCGTTCGCACGCTCTGCGGTTGCTTGTGCGCGCTTTGCAGCCGTGCTTGCATCCGATACAAAGAGATTTTCAAGCGTTGCCGCTTCCACGATATTCATCGGCAGGCGCTTCGCTAAACCACGCATCGATTGCGCCAATTTCATTTGCTGAAGCACCAGCGCATGCAACTGTTCACCCGAAATCGTTTCGCCACCTGCTTCCAACTGCGCTTCATCTAGCGCACTTTCAACCAGATACGCTTGCAGCGCCGCATCATCTTTAAGGTAACGCTCTTGTTGGCCACGCTTAATTTTGTAAAGCGGTGGCTGCGCAATATAGAGATAACCTTTCTCGATAAGCTCCGGCATTTGACGGTAGAAGAAGGTCAAAAGCAGCGTACGAATGTGCGAACCATCCACGTCCGCATCCGTCATAATCACGATTTTATGATAACGCGCTTTCTCTGCGTTAAAGTCCTCACGGCCAATCCCCGTACCAATCGCGGTGATGAGTGTGCCGATTTCTTGGCTCGAAAGCATCTTATCAAATCGTGCGCGTTCCACATTGAGGATTTTACCCTTAAGCGGAAGAATCGCCTGAAACTTACGGTCACGGCCCTGCTTCGCCGAACCACCTGCGGAATCACCCTCCACGATGAACAGTTCAGAAAGCGATGGGTCTTTCTCTTGGCAGTCCGCCAATTTACCCGGCAGACTCGAAATTTCGAGCGCGCCTTTACGACGCGTTAGCTCACGCGCCTTGCGCGCTGCTTCACGTGCTGCCGCAGCTTCCACGATTTTACTAATAATATTCTTCGCTTCGTTCGGGTGCTCTTCAAACCATTGTTGAAGCTT
>CAYFFN010000047.1:0-11278 GCA_964342335.1 uncultured Azospirillaceae bacterium | reverse complement strand
GGGATGGGTCTTGCTGAAGTGCCCCTTTTAGCAGCTCCCATAAATCCAAACCGCCAGACTCTGTGATTTGACTTACCACGCGGCCAGGAGGCTGATTTGCAGGTTGTAGGTTATTAAACAAAACGGGTGCCGCGCCGCCTGCACGATTGCCTCCACGCCGTTTCCAATGCGGAGGAATCGGGGTGCCTCGATCAAAGCAATCCAACATAAAATCGCCATTCACGAGTTTTATGTCGGAATACGCGATATTACGCAGTTGTCTGCATTCTGTGGGTTGGTCAAACGCCATGGCTTGCGACGCAGTCCAAACCAATCCAAGACCAAAGGCGGTTACGGCGCAGATGTTATTCAAAATTTTCAATCTGACGATTCTCCCCATCTAACTCAGGACGGTAAATAATAGCATTGTTCCATATCGAGTTTCTCAATGCACATTGAGACAGGTTAGTGTCGCTACAATCGCCATCACTATCGGATTGGCGCTCAATCGTTCCTTCAATTCCTTCTGGCATAGAGCCTTTGTAAATACGGCGCTCAATAGGAACAGAGTGCGGTTCTACGGCGTCGGTGATGCCGCATACATCCGGGTAATAGCCCCAGTTTGCTTCGGTGATGTCTAGGTAAGGCGGATCGTTGGTTAGGTTCTTACCACTTACATAACCGATAATACATAGGCCAGGTCTTCCATCCGATGCGGTGCCGCGAGGGAAGATAATCGTGTCATCCATTTTCGCATTATTCAAATTGCTGGAGAGTCCAGAAGCAGTGCCATTCGGGAAGTATGGGAAGCTACGCATGATAGGCGCATCTACTCCGGCCTCTGATAAGTCGTTGTTGGGATCAAGGCAATAGCCACGCCATGGCTCAACAATATCATGGCGAATGGTGTGGTTCTCTCTACTTTCCGTATGGCTGGTAACGGGGAGACTCACCCCTTCGCGTGCAAGAATAGGGTCTTCGGTGAAGGTGGGTTTCCAGACTTTATCAAACTTGGTCAAGCAAGCGAGCTGACGACGTGTGCTACGTGCTTGATAGAGTTTGAGCTCGGTCCAGCTGGTAATAGGATCCAGCACAGGACGGCCCATTACGCCCATGGCGCCACCACCGCCGCCGAATAAGCAACGCTCTGTTGGGCGGCCTACGCCAACAATCGCCACCTCAGAACCTGTAGTGTTTTGTAGCTGCACATCACCGCTTTGGCCGTATTCTTTGCCTGTTTCTGGATAGGCCGGGTAAGGACGGTGCACGCCAAAATACTCTTGTTGAGAAAGCCCTTCGGGTACGCCGAGCGGCAGCTCGGTGCTGAACGGATCTTCTTCAAATTTTTCTTTGCTGTAATGGGCCAGTTTAAGCTTGTTGAGCATTGCGTAAGGGCCGGCGAGATTCTTACAGGATTCTTCCATACTGCGACCACCGCATCCAAGGAAATCGAGCATCTCCATATCTGGCATGCTACTATCCATCCCCTCGAATGCTTCATTCGTCTCGCTCATCTCCATGCCGCCCATTTCGCTGGTAACATTGTTCACGGGGAGATTGCCCAGCACATCGCCATTAGCCATGAGGTCGTTATAGCTGCCACCTACGGCAGTGTTGAGTGAGTTATTGCTTAGATAACTGTTTAATTGATTGTTCGACATACCATTGAACATATTTACCCGATCAGAGCCCATCGCACTGCTGATGTCCGGGTTATTGATAAAGCTCCTGAACTGGTTCACGTTCACATATTCTGATGCATTCACTTGATTGGTCATATTCGACAGCATGTTCGGATCCATGATGTTGTGTAAATCAGGAATATTGTTCTGAAAACCTTGTACGCCCCACACATCGACCATCGACTTATCGAGCATATTTTGGAACACATCTGTGCCAAGCACCGACATGTTACCCATACCAGCCTGCATGAACTGAGATGGATCTGCATTACCTAATTGGCCCATGAAATTCATATTATTTCTGAGCGATGATACGCCCTCCATGCCACCTACAAGTTGCCCTATATTTTGACTGTAAGAAGCGATCTCTCCGAATCCATCGCTCGAGAAGAGTTCATTCTGTTGAGAGGGGGAAAAGGTTTCATTAAACGGATTGGAGAAGACAATATCTTGCATGTCTGTACTCTGCACCATGCTCGAAGGAGAGTAGCCACTCATGCTTTCAGGGAGTGAGTCACTTGACCATAAGCTATTGAGTTGGTCAGCGCCCCCTGCCAATTCTACCATACTCGCGCCACCCTCGATCATATCGTTTAACTCACCGGACGCACGCAATTCATCGTAACGTGGGCCCAGCCAGCTTCTAAGATCCGCTACGCTGCTTGGGTCATCTAGACTAAAGAACTCGGAGGCATTCATCGAGGCATGCAAGGTGTCGAGATTCTGTTGGCCAATAGCCCCCGAAATAACAGGGTTCTCTATAAAGCTACCCAAGTCACCGTTAGGGCCAATAAGGGACTCGAAGGAGCCGACATTTTCCCAGCCTTGGCTTGCGAGCTGGGTATAGCGTGCGGTCCCTAATTCTTGCTCTAGCGCGCCCATGATTTGCGGGTTGTTAAAGTCAAGCATCTCGGTCGGAATAGCCGTGCCAAAACGGCTCTGAAAATCATTTAATCCGGTAATATTAGTATTCACCCCGCCAATATTGGTTTGGAAATTTCCAATATTCACATCCCCTATGAGGGATTGATATTCATTTAGCCCTGAAAGCATCTCACGCTGATCAAAAGAGAACATATCGTTAGCTGAATTGCTCCCCATCACGCTTTGGAAGCCTTGATCGCTAAGCAAGCTCTCCATATTGAACTGATCGGTTCCCATACTGGCTACGTTCTGTGTGAACATCCCCTCGCTATCTGCCATGTCTGCCTGCATGTCTGCAGTGCTCATGAGCTGATTCATGCGGTAATACGCTGCTGCCAATTCGGCGACACTATCCATGGAAGAGGCAAATTCTCTTAATGCCAATTCTAAGAACCAGGAATCTTTACCTTTATAATTGACGGAGCAAGGCATGCCATCATCGCCATTCCCGTAACAGGTAGGGAATTTACATGGTAGGTAGATACGGACATTATAAATTTCTATCCAGCATCCAATGGTCATATCTTTGAGATCTTCGCTGATTTCATCATTCTCGCAGCGCTCATTGAAGCGCATGCGAATTTGCATATCGTTATCAAATTGTATGGCACGGAAGTCCATAATATGCACGGCTTCGTCGTCTAAATCATCGCCTTCACCATCTTTCACGCAGCCATAGCCTGCATTACAGTTCCATTCATCGGTGAGTGCTTTGGTCCCTGCACAATAGACGCTGTTCTCCTCGTCGGCGCCCCATTTCTCATTGGCCATGGGGGAGTATTTTTGACGTTCGGTGGTGCCGTAATCCCAACGTGGAGAGAAGGGATGGGAGGGGTCGATAATTTGTTCGTATTTGTTCAAATAGAGTTGCTCTACCCGGGTGAGATTGAAGCCGCCATCAAGTGCATCTGCCACAGTGAGCGGGTTATCGATTTCATATCTGCTGGAGCTGTAGCGTGGTTCTTTTGCCGCGCCAGGTGAGATGAAAGGAATGCCTGGACGGATGCGGTGACTTTCGTCCTGCAGCAATTTTTTCCATGCGCCTTCTATATATTCACGCAAATAGTTTTTCCCCGAACGGCTAAACCCAAACGGATCTGTGATTCGGTTATCGTTATATTCGCTTAAAATCCCTTGGCGTATATCCAATGGCTGACAGCTATTTTCTGCTGTGAAGCCTGGGGGGGCGTATTGTTGCGGATAGTCAATATGCTCGGGATATGCCGCGCTCATAAGGATATATTGGTTGGCGCAATTATCCAAACGCATACGATTATAAGCCGCTTTTTCCTGTAACGACATATCCTCATAATCTTCGGAAGGCTTCAACTGGTGAAGGCAGGAACGGAAGCGATTGCCCGCCCCCACAAAACAGGCAGGGTCGCTCGGGTTCTCGATACATGCCGTATTGGAGTTACGGAAATTGAGCATATTATCGTCAATACGCGGGTTGGGGGCCTTGCTACGCGCAAAATCACCGGCGTAGTCATGTGGCTCATCCTCTGTGTCCATCGGCTTTACGTAGAGCTTTGGACTATATTGTGCGATGAGTGATGCGCGTGGTGTAGTGAGGTGATTGATTGGAACAGGACTCGGAGAGCCTGTTATTTCTTCGCCGATTAACGCCTGATTCTGATACGGTCCGCTTGCAGCCTGTTGCGAGCTAAACATATTATGGCCGCCAAATCCATCATCACTGGCAATGCTGAGGCCGCTGCCACTGTTTCCAAAAAGATTTTGTAGGCGATTGATGGAGTCTCCGCCTAAGCCGAGGCCAGAGAGAAACCCGGAGAGATCGTCCATATTACCAAAGACACCGCCCATAGAACCGATAAGCTGCTCTAGCTCATAGTTGGACATGCCAGAATTCTTTAGCGCACCCATCACATCGCGCATTTGTTCTGGGCTGTAGCTCTGCATATTCGAAAAGATTGCACCCAGCTCACTACTGCTCATATCAAGCGATTGGGAATAATTCGCCAACTGTTCTGGGCTGAGGTTCATGGCATCAAACGCATTCCCCGCGGATTCTGCTGAGATGCTTTTAAAGTAGGGTGCCATTTCACTTGCCGGTAAAACTTTCGACATAGCGGCTGTGGTCTCTGCGCTATATTCATGAGGCAACTCATTGGCATAGAGTGTTGCCGAGGCGAGCACTTTTACCAAATTAGGGGCTATAACTTCGCCGCCAGGAAGGCGCACGCCCTCACTGGTGAGATAACCGCGCGTGGCTTGGATGGGGGTGGCGCCGCTCGCTACAATAGTGCCGTCAGAGAGTATATTGCGCCCATCGGGTAAAATGACGGTTTGGCGCTGCCAGTAATATTGCTTGCCGTTGGAGAAGACAATGCGGTCTGCATAGACTTGACTTCCAGTGGTTTTTGCGAAGGTTTCGCCCGGAATGCCAACACTTTTCCCGCGAATAAACACATTATTGGAGGTAATGGTCAGATCGTTGTGAATGATGCTGCCATCGGGTAAAACTTTAACCCCGTTGGGTAATGCAATGCCTTCGGAGGGAATAGCGAAAGAGCCGTCTGCATGGGCTGGCGTTGAGAATCCTTGCAGGCAGAGTATGAAAACCGTTGTAAAGAAGATACGCCGTAGCTGTTGAATCATGGTGTTATGGACTCCTAAACCTGCAATCATGCTAAGGAAAATGAATAGTTGATACAATTTCCTTGTCGCAAAATCACCCGCATGCGATGCTTGTTTTCATTATTGTAGCAAAAAAACGTTAATTTTTTCTAAAATTTTCTATGTCGAGTGAAGTGAGCGAATCCGAAAGCCAAAAGATTGCCTCTGAGCAATGGAAAAATGGCGAATATTATCCGGCAGCGCGTACCTGGTATCAGATGGTGTATCTTAGCCCGCTTGCGGAGAGATTTTACTTTATTGTAATTGGCGTTTTCTCATTTGTGGTCTTTTTGTTTGCGCTTATGGCCGTAAAAGGACTTATGCCGCTCTCACCGCCAGAAGCGATTTATTACGGAAGTGCCGATGCGGAATATATTGAGCCGCAAATTTCCAAAATGCGTCGGTCAGTGGATCAAACACCGGATGATGCATTATTGCGCTTTTTCTTGCAGCAATATGTGGAACAGCGTGAAGGGTATGATGCGGAGCGTTTTGGACTGGCGGGGCGCTTTATCCAGAATTACAGCGAGGCAGGAGAGTGGTCGCAATATCAAAGGCTAGTGGATAATAGTAATCCCCGCAGCCCTGCACGCCTTTATGCGCGTAACGATACCAGAGTGATTGAAGTGCAGTCGATTCAGCTTAATAGTCCGGATAATCCGACGCGTGCAGTCGTGTATTATGGCGCTACGGTGGAAACGGCTACCGAGCGACAAAAAAGCTACTGGACGGCAAGCGTGCGTTTTACCTATAGTGGCATCCAAGAAAATCCAGATGCGGAAGAAGGCGTTCGTTATGGAATGCCTGATTTTCAAGTGTTGGAATATGAAAGTAAGGAACAGGTACATCGATGAAGAGGGGCTTATTCTATAGCATATTGATGCTAAGTTTCATCGCTTCTGCGGCGCATGCCTTGCAGGATGCACGCCCATTGGCGACGGACCAGCGGATTCGTACCGTGCGTTATAGCGAAAATGAAGTGTATAAATTTGTTGGCCATTACCGTCACCAATCGAGCATTATTTTTGAAGACGATGAAGAGATTCAGACCATATCGGTTGGCGATTCTATTGCATGGATGGTTAATCCTACCGGCAATCGTATTTTCCTCAAGCCTATCGATCAAATGGCAACCACCAATATGACGGTGCTGACCAACAAGCGGACCTACTACTTTGAGCTCCATGCGGAAGAAACCGATAATATAGGTGCGCCCGGCATGGTGTTTGCGATGAAATTTTATTATCCGGAATCGGATGTTGCGGCAATCAATGTGAGCGCATTTGATGATTTGCCTGATATTGAGAATGAGCCTGAGAAATATAATTTCCGTTATAGTCTGCGCGGAGGGGACCGCACCGCGCCGATTCGCATTTTTGATGATGGCGAGTTCACCTATTTCGAGTTTCGTAATAAAAATGCAGATGTGCCTGCCTTTTATATTGTAGATTCGATGGGCAATGAAGAATTGGTAAATTTTCGCACGCGCGGAGACTATATTATCGTAGAGCGTGTGCATTCTATGTTTACGCTTCGCTCAGGGCCAGACATTGTGTGTGTTTATAATGAGATGATGCCACACCCAAGCCCGCCGCCCGAATATTTGGAGCAACAGGAGAAAGAAAATTCCTGGTTTGGCCTTTAAGCGATAAAAACTTGCCTTTAAGGCCCGTTACCCCTACATAACGGCCAAGAAAAGAGGCCCATATGACCATTTATTTTGCAAAACGCGTGACCATTGAACAAGTGGAAGAAGGCAATGAGCTTGCCCCCAAGTTTGATGAGAATGGATTGATTGTGTGTGTGACCACGGCTGCGGGCAGTGGTGAAGTGCTGATGCTCGGCTATATGAACGAGGAAGCACTCAAAAAGACCATCGAGACGGGTGAGGCGCATTATTTCAGCCGTTCACGTCAAGTTTTGTGGCATAAGGGCGCGACCAGCGGCTTGGTGCAAAAAGTAGTCGAAATGCGCATCGACGATGACCAAGATGCGGTTTGGATCGCGGTGGAAGTTGCCGGTGAGGCGAGCTGCCACGTAGGGTATCGTAGTTGTTTCTATCGTGAAGTTCCGACAGGCGAGAAGCCGGAAACACCGGAGATTCTGGAGTTTCGTGAAGACGAAAAGAGCTTTGATCCGAAAGAAATTTATGGCGACGCGCCAAACCCGACAATTCTTTAATCTTCTGACGACTTTTTCTGCTTTTTAGGTGCGTTTCGCTTGCGATCGCGCAGGCGTTTATCCGGTAGGTCATACACACCTACCAAAGCGGAACCTAGGAAACTAAAAAACCGTTCTTGCTCGCATGTTGCAGATTAAAGCTGGCGATGCTCTCTATCGCATCTTCATAGGTAGCGGCGCTGTTGGATTTGCCCGTATACATGCGGACAATATCATCCGCAGGCATTTTATAGCGGCTTTTGAGGAATAACACCTGCTCTTCGGCTAAGTGTTTGATATGTCCGTGCACTTCAGTCTGTTGTTGTGTCATGCCTTATCTCCCTTTACGAGTGTTTTCTGCCTTGTTGCAGATTCGCCTGCCGAGCGAACCTAACAGAAATTAAGCAATCTCCGTGCCAACACGGAAGGCTGGCTCTGAGCCTTGTTTTTTGCTTTCTCAGCATGAGCATAAGGGGGACGAAAAGAGCCAGCCCGCAGTTTTTGCCGGATAAAAATGTCCACTTGTAGAATGTAGGAATACTGTTAGAGAGGTTGGATGGATCTCTTTTTAGCACTCTTAATAGTGAATATTGTGACCTTTGCCGCCTTTTTCTATGACAAAATGGCTGCAAAGCAGGGCGCATGGCGTATTCCTGAGGCTAATTTGTTCTTGTTGGCCTTTATAGGAGGCTCCGTCTCTGCTTATGCTGGAATGCAGCTCTTTCGCCATAAGACGAGAAAGGGGAAGTTTCGTATCCTCGTGCCCCTCTTTATGATGGTGCATATAGTGGCTATGGGTGCGTATTTTACCCTTACGGCTTGAGAGCACTGTGGCGAAAAAGCCTATAAATCCCTAAAAAAGTATGGACTCACAATATTTTGCTAAAATATGAGCAAATTTTTCGTAAATTAATGTTATGTTAACTTTTGTTTGGTCTAATAGGTTTTACCTGGTTAGGGTTGTAAATAATTAAAGGAGATTTTCATGGAAATGGAAAAAAAGAATACAGCGTGGAGTTATGCAATCTGCTTTTTAGCTCTTTCTGCTATGATAATGGCACCAGAAGCGTCTTACGCGAATGGTGATGCAATTGGTAGCTTGCTATGTACGGTAGTAGGTTGGTTCACTGGAACGATTGGTCAAGGTCTTGCGACTCTGGCGATTATCGTAATCGGTGTTGGCGCCCTGATGGGTAAAGTATCTTGGGGTATGGCCATCATCGTAGGGGTGGGGGTTGCCGTTATCTTTGGCGCACCAAGCCTAGTGAACTCATTGGCTCCAGAGGGAACCACTACCATTTCTGGCTGCGCGACCGTTGCTGCTGAATAAGCGCAGTATGATAAACAATAAAAGAGCGCCCAATGAGGCGCTCTTTTTTTATCTAATGAGACCCTAAAAAATTAACCAAATTCTCATAAAATTGTGTCATAATGATGAGGTTAGGTAGCGTGTATGTTTGGCAAAAAAGACAAAAACCCAAAAGATCTAGAGGCACTTCGGGATATTGCCGATGATGTAGAGGAGGACGAGTTTGTCCCCTATGCTTGTTTGTTTGCCGATGACACGATTCTCACTAAAAACGGTGAGCTACTCAAGACCATCAAAATTTCTGGTTTTACCAAAGAATCACTTGGTGAGGCACAAAAGAATTTACGCCAACTGATTCGCGATGCAATCGGGCAGCATACCCCGTCAAATGCGTTTGCGTTTTGGTTCCACACCATGCGCCGCAAGCGCGATTTAAGCTTGGGTGGCGATTTTGCTGATAGCTTTAGCAAACAGCTTGATGAGGCATGGGGCAGAAAAAATAATTGGGCAGAAAGCCATGTGAATGAGCTGTATGTGACGGTGGTGCGGCGCTGTGAGAATCCTGAGATTCGTACGGGCAAACAATTTATGGAAGGCTTGCTGCCCTCTAAGCACCATAAAAGTCGGATGCAGTTTCTGGATAGCGCGAAGCAGGAGCTTGACCAGCTCTGTGCGCAATTTGTGGCCCAGACGAGCCATCAAAGTGGTCGCTTGCTAACGGTGCTTGAACGAGATGGCGTGGCCTATAGTGAGCAGCTAGAGTTTCTAGAAAAGCTTATCAATTTGGAAGGGCGTCCAATGGCGCTCCCGCTAGAGGATTTAAGTACATATCTTACCAGCGGAGAGATTACCTTTGCATTTAATGCGATGGAAGTGCGTACGGCAGAGGGAAAACGCCGCTTCGCAACGGTGCTTACGCTAAAGGATTATAAAGAAGCTTCGTTAGCAGGTATCGATCGCTTTTTGCAAACGCCCTGCGAGTTTATTGTTACGCAAAGCTTCGATTTCTTGAGTGGTGAAACGGTACGCAAAGAATTTGAAAACCAGCAACGCTTTGTGCGTCTCAGTGGTGATGCAGAATTTGCTCAACTGACCGAGCTCGACCGCTTGATGCAACAAAATGACCATAGCCTGTCATATGGTCAGCAGCAAACCAACATGTTTGTGATTGCGGAGTCTGTTGCGGAGCTAGAAAAGAATGTGAAGGCGATTCGCGCTGAGCTCATGAAGACGGGAATTATCTCGATTCGTGAGGATTTGAAATTTGAGGAATGCTATTGGGCGCAATTGCCTGCGAATTTTGCCTTTGTCACACGGCAAAGCCCGATTGACACATTGCATGTGGGTGGGTTTGCGAATTTGAGTAATGAGCCAATGGGCACAACAGGTGGCAGCAAATGGGGAAAGCCCGTGGCATTGTTCCGCACGGCAGCTACCACGCCCTATTACTTTAATTTCCATAAAGGTGAAGTGGGCCACACGATGGTGGTGGGGCCGCGCGGCTCTGGCAAATCGGTGCTCGCCAATTTCTTGCTCTCCCAAGCACGCAAATTACCGTATCGCTTAATGTATTGTGATGCGCAGTCTACGGCAGCTCCCTTCGTGAAGGCGCTGGGTGGGACGTATATTGGAAAGTCAGAACTTAAGCTAAATCCGTTCTCTCTCCCTGATAGCCCGAGTAATCAAGAGTTTCTTTCGCTATGGGTCATGATGTTGGCTGCGGCATCTGGCATTCAAGTAACCAGTGAGATGCTGGGCTATTTTAAACAGCTGGTTGCCTATATCTACCAACTGCCAGAGTCGGATAGGCATTTGGATAGTCTGGTGGGGGCTATTGCTCAAAAAGATACAGAACTGGCGGGGCGTTTTGACCAATGGGTTGGAGAAGGCCGTTATGCAACGCTTTTCACTAAGGGTGCCGATAGTTTTGCGACCGCAACACCAGCGGGTTCTGTAGTGGGTTACGATTTGGATCAATATATGCATGACGTGGTGACGCGCCTGCCGGTGAGTAGCTATGTATTGCAGCGTTTGACGCGCGGCTTGGATGGTGAGCCAACATTGTTGATGCTTGATGAAGCGTGGTGGATTTTGGATAATCCGATTTTTGGGCCGCGCTTGCAGGGCTGGTTTGATCACCTCACCAAAAAGAATGCGGTTGCTATGCTGGCGACGGAGAATATTGAAGATGCCGCTAAACGTACTATCACTCCGTCAATGCTATCAGCGTGCCCTACCCATATCTTTATGCCGGATCCGTATCCGACCGAATATTATCAAACCATTTTTAAGCTCTCAGCGCGTGCGCATAAATTGCTCGGTTCGATGATTAAGTATCATCGCCAATTTTTACTGCGCCGCGATGCAGAGGAATTGTTGCTCACACTTGATTTGGATGGGGAGCAAGCGCTGCTAGATGTGTTGTCTGGCCATATGCCTAAAAGTGCCGATACGATGCAGGCCGAGATTGTGCAGCAACCGCGCAATGCCCTATGGGAGGAGCCCGCTTGAGGAGTTTGAACGGCAGCTATGATCGCACCTCTCTCTGGTTTTGCATCGCAGCCATCGTAACTGTTTGGTTTGTTAG
>CAYFFN010000046.1:0-11403 GCA_964342335.1 uncultured Azospirillaceae bacterium | reverse complement strand
TGGCGTGTCTTTCACCAGCTCGTTCAGCTTGGTCACGTAAGCATTGTGGTGTTTGCCATGGTGGAAGTCCAACGTGTTCGCGGAGATATGTGGCTCCAACGCGTCTTTGGCGTAGGGAAGATCGGGTAGGGTAAAGCTCATTTCTGTGTCCTTTGCTTTTGATGTTGTGCTGGCAGCTGCAGTGGAAAACGAAGGCAGAGCGCTTAGCGCGGCTCCGGCGGCCGAAGCGGCGATAAAGGTTCTGCGTGTCAATTTCGTTTCTGCCATGTCTTACATCTAGGGCAGCAGGCTGGCCGTTGCAAGTGCTGCGGCATATTCTCCTGAAAGCACCGCGCCCTCGATGGTGGCGGGCAGGCCATTCGCCGTGCAATCCCCTGCGAAAAACAGATTGTTATAAGCCGTTTGCGCTTTGGGGCGCAGGGCACAATTTTCGGGCGTGGCGGCGAAGGTTGCACGTTTCTCGTGGATGATACGGTAAGGCGGGATGATATGCGCCGCCTCTTCCCCCAGCTCAAGCGCTGTGCATACATCCTCCCACAAGCTGGCGGCGAGCTCTGCGCTGTCTTCGCTTTTGATGCGGCTGCTGGCGCTGGTCGTAGTGCTCACCACATGCGGTTTGCAAAAGACCCAATCTGCCGTGCTGCCTGTTAGCCCCACGGCTTTGCCCTCATAGTCTTGGCCAAGGCTATGCAGGAAGTGGCCGTTGATAATGCCCTCATGTTCCTGTGGCAGGTGCAAGAGCGGCATGACGTGATGCAGGGCAGGGAGCGACAGTGCAAAAATAGCTGCATCGCCCTCCTGTATATCGACACATTGCTCAGCAAAATGCAGATGGGTGATATGCTCCTCTGTGGCATCAAAATGCTTGAGTGGCGTTTCGTAATGGATGCTCACGCCCATCTCCGTCAGACGATTCACCAGCGGGGTGATAAGCGAATGCCCCCAATTGAGCAGCGGCCAATAATAATAATGCGCCTGCGCGCGGTTGAGCCAGAGCTTCTTTAGCAGCTTGGCGAATAGCTTGGCCGATGCGCGCTCCGGCTCGGTATTGAGTGCCGAGATGCACAGGGGTGTGATGATATAACGGTAAAACGGCGTGGCCGCGAAATAGCTGGAGACGGTCGTGCTCTTTTTGCTCAGGAATAAAAGGCGCAGCAAAGCGATTCGGTCTTTGCGCTGCATGAAGGGCAGGTCCCAAAGCGAATGGATTTCCCATGTGCGCCCAGTTTGGCTATCGCGAAAATGAAAGCCCGTGCCTTTGCGAAAATGGTCGCGCATGCCCAGCGTATCGATGAGGGCGAGTGCATGGCTGTTCGCGCCAAGCAGGATATGATTGCCGTTATCCAGCTGCGTTTGGAGCTTCTCATCAAAGTAGCTGCGACAGCGCCCGCCCGCCTGCGGGCTGGCTTCATATAGATGCACCTTCCACTGGCCTGCCTTAGCGGCGTGATAGGCGGCACTCAAGCCCGCCAAGCCTGCGCCGATGATGTGTAAATTCGGTTGCGTCATTGCATTTACGGGTGTGGGGCTTATACCAATTCTATGCAAGCTCAAAATGAACAGCATATACGCAATACGGCACGCGAGCATCAGTATGAGCTGTTTCTCGCCAGCCGCTTCGCGCGCGATATCGATGAGCCCGCGATATGGTCGCTGCTGGCGCTGGATTACGAACTTTCGCGCATCCCTTCCGTCACGCAGGAGGAGATGATCCGCATGATTCGCCTCACTTGGTGGCGTGAGGCGATGGAAGAAATCTACGCACAGAAACCGCCGCGCAAGCATGAGGTCTGCACGCCGCTGGCCGAGACGATTCAATGCTATTCGATTCCGCAAGCGCTGATGCTTTCGCTGTGGGAGGCGCATCAGGAGTATATTTTGCACGAGGGTCCACACCCTAAAACCGCACGTCTGCTATGGCAAACCTGTCATTGGGTCGCGGAAGGGTTCGACCGTGATCTCAAGCAGGTTGGCGACTTCGCGGAGCTATATGACCAGCAGCGCAGCCTGCGTGCGCGCAGCATGCGCGAATCCATCTCAGTGGAGGCAGAAGCGTTACAAGCCGAGTATGATGCGCTAAAGCAGGCGCTTCCCAAGACGGGGCTCGTGCCACTCATGCGCGTGCTGTTTGAGGAGAATCAGCGGCGACTGCTGCGTGCAGATGCGGGCGCATGCAGCTATTCCATCGTGCGCCCTTCGCTGAAGGCCTATTTCAAGCTGTTATTATTCAAGCTAAAAATACAATAATTGACATTTGTTAAGGAATTCTCTTTAAATGGATTCTAATGTGCAGCCCAGTTCAGGGGCGAGCACAACGAAACCAAAAGGGATAGGCATGGCGGAGCAAGAAAAGGTAGGCTATCAGGGCAACAGAAATGCGCGCGCGGTGGATATTTATCTTTCCGTAATCAGCGTGGCAGGGATGCTTCTAGCATCGGGCGTGATGATATACGCCGTGCTGGCAAACTAAATGAGGCCAGCTTAAAACTCGTAAGCGATATTGACCTTGGTGTCCGTATCGGTCTTTTTCGTACCCGCAGGCACCTCAGATAGACTCTCTGTATCCACCCCAATCTTTAGGAACAAGCTCTCGCTAATAGCATTCTTAAGCGCCGTCTCGGTGCGCAGCACGTTGATGTCGGACGCATCCACACGAATCATATTGGTAAGCGAGGTGGTTTTGGTGATCTGCAGATTGATGTTATTTTCAAAACGCGCGAGTGGGCTGTCTTCGGCCACGCCTGCGGTGGTTTCGCTGTGCTGCATACCCACACCAAGCTGCGACTTCCATTTGAAGAATTTCAAGTCAAACCATTCATGACCATACCCGACCACTTCGGAAATGCGGTAGTCATAGCCAGAGAAGCGGTCTTTCACAAAATTAGCCTCTCCAAAGAAGAAGTCTGCATCGGTGAAGTTATACTGCGTGGAGAGATCCACGCGATATTCCTCATCGGTATGCACGTCATTCTCTTCTTTATTGATCATCTCAATAGCGGCCGCATGCTCCCAATCGCCGGGTGTGTAGTTTAGCTCGGCGGCGGCGTTATAGCTTTTCGATTCCGTGTTGCCCGTCGCGAAATGCGCGCCCAGCTCGACGTTTCCGCCCCAGTCGCTTTCGTCTTTGGCATCGTCCGCGAGCGCGGAAAAGGGCAGGGTAGCAGCGAGTGCTAGAGTGATTCCAAAATTTCGCATGAGCAAGAAATAACGCGTTAGGACGCCGCGCGCGAGCCTTGTGCGGGATTTATCCACCCATCAATATCGGTGAGCGCGCGCGTGCAATAAGCCTGCGGGCGTTCCTTCTTTTTGGTGCGTTGTGCCAGCGGGGGGAAGAGCCCAAAATTCACATTCATCGGCTGGAAGCTGCTCGCTTCCGCACCGCCTGTCACGTGGCTGAGCAAGGCGCCTAGTGCCGTGGTCGCGGGAGGAGGTGTCATGGCGCGCTCTTGTAATTCTGCTGCTGCAAAGCGGCCGGCCATTAGCCCGCATGCCGCACTCTCGACATATCCCTCAACGCCCGTAATTTGCCCCGCAAAGCGCAGATGCGGCGCTTTCTTCAGGCGTAGCTCGCCATCCAGCAGGATAGGGCTGTTGATGAAGGTGTTGCGGTGAATGCCGCCTAGTCGTGCGAACTCGGCATTCTCCAAGCCCGGAATCGTGCGGAAGATGCGCGTCTGCTCGCCCCATTTCAGCTTGGTCTGAAATCCGACGATATTAAACAGCGTGCCCAGCTTGTTATCCTGACGCAATTGAATCACCGCGTAGGGCTTCTCTTCGCTGTTCGGATTGGTCAGTCCGACGGGCTTCATCGGCCCAAAGCGCAACGTCTCGCGGCCACGTTCGGCCATTACCTCAATCGGCAAGCAGCCATTAAAGTAGGGCGTGTTCTTTTCCCATTCTTTAAACTCGGTCTTCTCGCCTTCAATCAGCGCGTCGATAAAGGCGTTATACTCTGTCTCATTCATCGCGCAGTTGATGTAATCTTTGCCTGTGCCACCCGGGCCCGGCTTGTCGTAGCGAGATTGGAACCATGCCTTCTCCATATCGATGCTCTCAGCATATACAATCGGCGCAATCGCATCGAAAAAGGCGAGATATTCTTCTCCGGTCAGCTCCAGAATCTTCTCGGTCAAGATCGGCGAGGTGAGGGGGCCTGTCGCCACAATCCACATGCCGTCGGTAGGCATCGTCTCAATCTCTTCACGCACGATAGTGATGTTCGGGTGATTCTCCAACGCCTCGGTCACCGCATCGGCAAAGCCCTCGCGGTCTACTGCCAGCGCGCCGCCTGCAGGCACTTTATGCGCGTCACCCATCCGCATGATGAGCGAATCGCAGCGGCGCATTTCTTCATGCAATAGGCCAATCGCGCTATTGCTATGATCATCACTACGGAAGCTGTTGGAGCACACCAGCTCGGCCGATTTAGCGGTGTGGTGGGCGTCCGTTTCCTTCACGCCGCGCATCTCGTGCAGCACCACTTTCACGCCAGCTTCAGCGGCCTGCCAAGCGGCTTCCGACCCTGCAAGTCCGGAGCCAATTATGTGTAAACAATCGTTCATTTTAAATTGGCTAACAGATCTGAATTTGCACAAAAATACACATCGCCATTTGAATGGATGTTTAGTGAATTCTTTTCCCAGTCACTGGCAGCTCCACCGGCACCTTCAACCACTGCAACGAGGGGGATAAAGTCGTAAGGTTTGAGACCGGATTCTACAATCAAATCGATAGTGCCGCTGGCCATCAACGCGTAGTTATAACCATCGCCACCATAGATCGCGTCGCGGCATTTGGTGCGCAGCTCCAAGAACACATGAAACTTCTTCATCTCGAAATATTCAGGTGAGGTGGTGGCAATTAGCGCATCCTTCAGCTCGGTGCATGCACGGGTCTTGGCTGGCACGCCATTGAGTGTGGTTGGCAGACCTTTCACACCCACCCAGCGTTCTTGGGTAATGCATTGGTCGATGATGCCTAGCACTGGCTCACCGTTGTGGCAGAGGCCAATCAGCGTGGTGAACTGCGCTTTCCCGGCGATAAAGCTACGGGTGCCGTCGATAGGATCGAGCGTCCATACCCACTCGGCATCCAGATTGCTCTGCCCATCCTCTTCGCCGTAAATCCCATGTTCGGGGTACGTCTCCGCGATAAGCGCACGCATCGCCGCTTCCGCAGCTTTGTCCGCCTGCGTAACAGGGCTTTTATCATCTTTAATATCAATAGTTAACGGGGAGCGAAAATGCGGAACAATCGCCTCGCCAGCCGCCTCCGCGAGCCTGTTCGCAAAATCAATAAACTCTTGAGCTATAGCAGTCATGTGAGGGTTCTAGCAGCCTTAGGGCGAAACTCAATGATAAATAACAATTTTAACCAAATCTTAAGCTTCTTCCTGCAGAATGGTAGAAATAAAGGAGCATTAGATGGTTTGGGCTGGAGAAGATGGTCGCGGTTGTATGCCGGATGAAATGATTGAGGGGGGCTATAAGCGAGCGTCAATTACCAGCCACGTCGCGCATATTTCTTGGGAGCCACAAACCCAAATCGGCAAATTTATCCATGCATTAGAGAATGGCGAAGAATACCAGCCAGTCACGCGCATCGGCCAGTTTCTGGGCGCATTAAAGGCGTTAGCAGATAGAGGCGCTTCTGGCGTAGAGATTGACCTATCGACGATAGAAAAACGCGATGGCGAGCCATCACGTGATGTGGAGTTTGATGCGCCGCCAGTTACGAATGGTCCGACGGCTCCTACCGTTGAGTTGGAGACGATTCCACCAACCGTTGAGCCAGAGCCCAATTTGTCTCCATTGGCACAGGCTATGAGTGATATGGCTGCTGGAAGAGGGGATGCAGAAGATATCCGGGTAGTTGAAGAGGCGTCACGTGCAGAGTTAGAGGCACTAAAAGAGGAATATCCAGAGCAATCTAGAGATTTAAACCGCGCACTCAATGTGATGGAAGCGGATGGTCAGATTAGCGGTAATGAGTACCGTGTGTTCCAAGCAGTGGTAGAAAAAGCCATTGAAAGTGGAACGCTGACCCAAGCTGAGTTAGATGCGCTACCCATTCAAGGAAAAATCGATACGGTTGAAGAAGTTGGCGCAGCGCTTGGTGCCATTAATGCCGCGAAAGAGCAAGCGGCTGCACAAGGCCTTTAATTCCCCGTAAAACTCTGAATCCCCGTGATGGCGCGGCCCATGATGAGGGCGTGAATGTCGTGGGTGCCTTCATAGGTGTTTACGGCCTCTAAATTCACCATATGGCGCATCACATGGTATTCATCCGAGATGCCGTTGCCGCCAAGCATATCGCGGCAGATGCGGGCGATATCCAGTGCTTTGCCGGCATTGTTGCGCTTGATGAGTGAAATCATCTCTGGCGCCCAGTTGCCTTCATCCAGCAGGCGGCCAACGCGCAGGCAGGCTTGGTAGCCGAGCGCAATATCCACCATCATATCAGCAAGTTTCTTTTGAATCAGTTGGTTGGCGGCGATTGGGCGGCCAAATTGCTCGCGCTCTAACACATAATCACGGGCGATATGCATGCAGCTCTCCGCCGCGCCGAGCGTGCCCCAGCCAATGCCGTAGCGTGCTTTGTTCAGACAGCCAAACGGACCCTTGAGTCCTGCGACGTCTGGGAACATATTCTCTGCCGGAATCTCCGCATTATCGAGCATAATCATGCCCGTGGTGCTGGCGCGCAGGGAGAGTTTCCCTTCTAGCTTAGGGGTTTCGAAGCCTTTCGTGCCGCGCTCGACCACAAATCCTTTAATGGTCCCATCCTCAACGTCGCTATCGCCATAGAGTTTCGCCCATACCACGGCGATATCCGCGATGGGGGAATTGGTGATCCATGTTTTCGAGCCGGTGAGCTTATAGCCGCCATCAATCTTGGTGGCTCGGGTTTTCATGCCGCCGGGATCAGAGCCATGGTCGGGCTCGGTCAGGCCGAAACAGCCAATCATCTCACCTGTCGCCAGCTTGGGCAGGTATTTCTCTTTCATCGCCTCGGTGCCATAGGCATCAATTGGGTGCATCACCAGCGAGCTTTGCACCGAAAGGGCAGAGCGATAGCCGCTATCCACGGCCTCCACCTCGCGCGCAATCAGGCCATATGCCACATGGCTCACGCCTGCGCAGCCATAGCCTTGAATGGTCGAGCCTAGGAAGCCCAGCTCCCCCATTTTCTGCATTAGCTCGGGGTCGAATTGTTCGTGACGATACGCCTCAATCACCCCCGGAAGCAGCGTGTTGCGGGCGAAGTCGCGCGCCGTGTCTAGGATAAGTCGCTCCTCCTCGGTCAGTTGGTCGCGGAGTAGTAGCGGGTCTTCCCATTGCAATGGCTGCATAGCGTCCTCTTATAATACGATGTCGATAATAGCGCCGCGGTCCCAATAGATGCCGCGCGAAAGGGCAATGAGCGCGTCATCAATACGCGCGAGAATTTCCTCGGTGCTCGGGATGAAGTTGCGAATCGCGCGCGGGCTGCGGCGTGCTTCGCGTTTTTCGGGCTCGCTGGCCTTGCCACGTTTGGGCTTGTTGGTAATGGTCGGTTGGCCGACATTGATGCGTAGTAAATCGTTCATGCGTTTAGCTTAGCAAAAAACTAGCCAAGCAGCCACTCTTTTACCCACCCAATCTGCTCATCGTTCATTAAATGGGGCGCATGGCCGCAATTTGGCACCTCTATAAAGTCTAGCTTTGCCTTGTCTTGGCGCATCATCGCAGCGGTCTCGACGGGGAGGATTTCTGAGTCTGCTCCGCGCAAGAGCAGGATAGGGCAGGCTACAGGCTGCCAAAGCTCGGTGAGGTCGATATCCTGAATCGTTTTGAAATCATCCGTCTCGCGACGCACGGGCTCCAAGATATTCGGGTCATAATTCAGGCGCCATTCACCGCCATCCTCAATGAGGGAACTGTCAAAGAAGCGTTGCCATAGCGCAGGGTCATCAATGCCAAAGCCGGATTGGATCTCGCGTAGGTAGCTTTCACCCTCTTCACGGCTCGTGAAGCGCGGCGGGTTCGCAGCATAGTCGCAAATGGCTTTGAGTGCGGCGCTAGGGACGATAAAGCCAATATCATTAATCACGAGCTTGCGGATGAACTGCGGATTGAGTGCGGCGGTCATCATGCCGATAATCCCGCCCATGGAAGTGCCAATCCAATCGCATTGCTGAATGCCCAAATGGCCTGCCAGCGCTATGCAATCGCTCATATAGGCGACGTAATTATAGTTGCTGACATCGGCGAGATATTCGCTCTCGCCGCGCCCTGCAATATCAGGGCAAATAACGAAATAGTCTTTGCTAAGTGCTTCTGTAATCAGGTCAAAGTCATGGCTATTGCGCGTCAGCCCATGCACGCAGAACAAGGCAGGCTTCGCCGCATCTCCCCATGTTTGGTAATGCATGCGGTGCGTTTCGCCTTCCGCACCTTGCAGAAGTGGGGCATCAAAGAAGTGAGACTCAGCCATAGCGCTCTACCGTTAGTCGTTCGAGTGATATTTCTGGTGTTTCTTCTTTCACGACCGAAGCGAGCAAGTTGGCGCTGCCGGCGCCTTGGGTCCAGCCTAGCGTGCCGTGTCCGGTATTCAAAAATAGGTTTTTATATTTGGTGCGACCAATCACAGCTGGGCCATCGGGCGTGGATGGGCGTAAGCACGCCCAGAGGTCATGCTTGCTGGCATCCATTTTGGGGAAGAGCGCTTCTACCCCGCGTACAATCGGCGCGATGCGCTTCTCGCGCAGGTCGGTGTTGTATCCTGCAAACTCGGCCGTGCCTGCCACACGGATACGGTTGCCGAGACGGCTATAGACAATCTTCCGCGCACCATCGGTCACGCTCATATTGGGTGAGTGCTCGCTAGCAGGGAAGGTGACGCTGTAGCCCTTCATCGGGTAAATCGGCACGTGGATTCCCAGCGGCTTGAGCAGAAGCGGGCTGTAAGCCCCGAGCGCACAGACGAAGGCATCGGCACTGATATTGCCCGTATTGGTGCTCACATAGCGTACCTGCTCGTTATGCTTATGCAGGCGTAAAATCTCGGTGTCATAGATAAATTCGACGCCATACTTCTCTTGGCAATATTCGGCTAGGCGTGTGGTGAAGAGATGGATGTCGCCGCATTCATCAATGGGCGCATACATGCCGCCCACCATCGATTGCTCGGTATGGGCGAGGTTGGGTTCTTTCTCGATACATTCTTTCCAACTCAGCACGTCTTCGGTGCAGCCATATTGGTGCTGGAACTCAGCGTGCTTTTGCGCGGCTTCAAAATCTTTGTCGTTGCTAAAGACGTGCAGAATACCCTTGGCAGAGAAGTCGAATTCGATGCCTGTCTCTTCGCGAATCTCGGCCATTTTCTCACGGCTATGTAACGCAAGGCGAAGCATGGAGACGCAATTCTGTTGCGCGGCGGATTTGCGGCAGTTCCACAAAAAGCGCATGCCCCATTTCATCATCTGCGGATCATCAGGGCGGAGGCGCAAGACCAGCGGCGCGTCCTCATCAAACATCCATTTAAAGAGTTTGGGGAATACGCCGGGGTTGGCCCATGGTTCGGCGTGGCTATAGCTGAGCTGGCCGCCATTGGCGAAGCTGCATTCCAGCGCGGCTTGGCGTGCGCGGTCGATCACCACCACTTCGTGGCCATCACGCGCCAAATAATAGGCGGATAAGATGCCGGTTACCCCAGCTCCAAGAACACAAACGCGCATCGCTTCCTCCTCGTTAAAAGCAGGATAGGAAAAGCTGAATCAGGTGCAAGCGTAATCGCGGCGATGTGCCCAACTGTTAGAGCGCTTGGGCAGCCTCAAGCACTTCAGCGGCGTGGCCGTTCACTTTTACTTTCGGCCATGCTTTAGCAATCGTACCGTCCGTGCCGATGAGGAAGCTGGCGCGCTGAATACCCATATATTTTTTGCCATACATGTTCTTCTCCACCCAAACGCCAAAACGCTCACACACATCGCTGTCCGCATCGGAGGCGAGGGCGAAGTTGAAATCATATTTGCCTTTGAACTTGCAATGGCTCTCGACCGAGTCTTTGGAGATGCCGATAATCTCGGTATTGGCTTTCGCGAACTGGCTAGAGAGGTCACTAAAGTCTTTGCCCTCTGTTGTGCAGCCCGGCGTGCTATCTTTGGGATAGAAATACAGCACGAGGTTTTTCTTGCCGATAAAATCGGCGGTGTTCACCTCGCCGGAATCGGTAGGCAGGGTAAATGTCGGCGCTTTTTCGCCTTCTGTGGGAATGGTCATAGCTGTCTCCTTTGTTGGGGATGAGATAGGGCGTTACAGGGGAGAAACAAGGCTCAAATGCGCCTCGCAGATGTTTCGGGCTTTTTGCTGATGTTCGCGTAGCGTGATGAACAGCATGTCTAAGCTTGGCGTATCAAAACGCTGCTGCAACAAAATGGCAAGCCCAGGTGGCGTGTCGGCGCGGGTGATGGATTCGTTGGTGCACAGGCGCAGTAAGCATTGCAGTTCGGATTGGAAGTCGATGGATTCTTGCAGGTCGATATGATCGCCCTCCAAAAACAATCCATATTGATATGCTTTTTGTAAAATGGCTTTGCTGGAGCTTTGTAAAAGCTCTGGGTTTTCTCGCCCGTAGCAAAGCAGAATGGTCTGCGCGACAAAGTCGATATCAATCGTTCCCCCCGCCGCATGTTTAATGTTCCAACCGCTATGGTTGCGAAACTGAATTGCGATTTTTTGGCGCATCTCATTGGCGTCATGCAGCACGGCTTGTTTGTCATAGCCACGGCTTAGAATATCTTTGATGAGAGCTTCTAGCTTTTGGGTGAGCGCGTCCGAATCGCTGGCAACGATGCGCGCTTTGCACAAGGCCATGCGCTCAAAGGTCCATGCGGAATCGTTGTAATATTGTTCGAACGCGGCAAAGGCGCAGGCGAGTGGGCCTTCCGCGCCGAGGGGGCGCATGCGGCTATCCACCTCATACAAGCGGCCTTCTTTGGTGAGCGAGGTGAGGGCAGAAATCACGCGTTGCGAGAGTCGGTTATAATAGACGCTTGCGGGGAGTTCAGAGTTGCTGCCAGTGCTATATGCATCCTCCGGCGCATCATAGATAAAGAATACGTCCAAGTCAGAACCAAAGGTGAGTTCACGTGCCCCCAATTTGCCGAGTCCGATGATGGCGAATTCGCCGCCTTCAATCACACCATATTTCTCTTCGAAGAGCTTGGTAGTAGCCCGCATACTCTCTTGCAAAATATCTTCGGCAAGTTCGCTCAGAAACGGATTCACTTCGGAGGCCGGCGTGCCTTTCAGCAAGGCGACCCCAGCTTGAAACTCACGTTCGCTGCGCGTGTTGCGCAAGACGCGCATCGCGTCCTCATAGTCATGGGCGTGCTCCAGTTGCGGACGCAGCAGCGCTTCA
>CAYFFN010000045.1:0-11668 GCA_964342335.1 uncultured Azospirillaceae bacterium | reverse complement strand
CCACGCGGGCATTGAGGTTCTGGTCGTTTGCGGTCATGCGGCGGTCCATATCGATGACGTCCTTCTCGGACACATCGAGTTGCTTGGCGATAATCGCCAATTCTTCCGGCGGAATATCCGCACCATCCATCACATCCAGCTGGCGCTTCACGCGGCGGAGGTTGAAGAATAAACGCTTCTGAGTCGCGCTGGTTCCCACTTTCACAACAGACCAGCTGCGCAGTACGAATTCTTGAATGGAAGCTTTGATCCACCACATTGCATAAGTAGAGAGGCGGAAGCCTTTCTCAGGGTCGAATTTCTTCACGGCCTGCATCAGGCCGATATTCCCTTCGGAAATTAACTCTGCCACGGGCAGGCCATAGCCTTTAAAGCTGTAAGCAATCTTCGCGACAAGGCGCAAATGGCTGGTCACGAGCTGGTGCGCGGCATCAAAATCTTGATCTTCCACCCAGCGTTTTGCCAGCATATATTCTTGATCTGCCTCGAGAATCGGGAATTTCTGAATCTCTTGCATATAGGCACGTAGTCCCTGTTCGGGGCTCAGTGCGGGGAGCGACAATGTATTAGCCATGTTAAAGGCCTCCTAACCTGCGTCTATGGTCCCTGATATAGCAATGAAACGCGATGATGCCAAGGGGCGAACCGCCCTCAAAAGCTAACCAGACACCATCTACTGTTATTATGGGTTAAGTCTATGCCCCTAAGCCAGATTTTGCAAGCGCGAAATCATATCTGCCATCGCGGCTGACGGGGGAATTTCGTAGGTATGTTCCTCGCCGCTAACCGGATGAATAAAGCGGATTCCTAGCGCATGGAGCATTTGTTGCCTAGCATCCAGGAAGAACTGCTTCAGCTCAGGCTCTAGGCCAAAACGCGCCAGTTTAGCATTTGTATTTCCTCCATAAACAGGGTCGCCAATCAGCGGATGGCCGATATGGGTCATATGCACACGGATTTGGTGGGTGCGCCCCGTATCCAGCTCACACAAAATTTGTGAGGCGATGGGGGCGAGGGTGCGTTTATCGCGTGCGAGTGGTGCGTGAAACTGCTTAATCGCCTCATAATGCGTCCGCGCAAATTTGCCACCCGACTGAACAACCGCCATTTTTTTGCGGTCGCTCTTGCTGCGCGCGATTTCCGTCTCAATGGTTTCGTAAAGCGGGTTGGGCACGCCCCAGCATAGCGCGAGGTACGTGCGTTTGAGCGTCCGTTTTTCCAGCTGAGCACTCAAATGGGCGTGCGATTCATCATGTTTAGCAACCAGCATTAACCCACTGGTATCTTTATCTAAACGATGCACGATGCCCGGGCGCGCTTCGCCACCGATGCCAGAGAGGCTATCGGCACAATGGGCGAGCAGGCCATGCACCAAGGTAGGCTCATCGCCCGTACTCGCGGCGGGGTGAACGGTTAGGCCTGCCGGTTTGTTGATGACGAGCAAATGTTCATCCTCAAACACAATATCGAGCTTCATCTTCACAGGGGTGAGTTGGCTTTGTTTCACTTCCGGAATTGATAAGCTATACTGCTCACCTTCGCGGGTTTTATGCTTCAGGTTGGTGATGGGTTCCTCGCCCAATTTCACGGCCCCTTCGCCAATCAATCGTTGCAGTTGGCTGCGCGACAGGTTATCCAGCAAAGCGGCGAGGGCTTTGTCGAGTCGTTCGCCGTTTAACTTCGGCGGGATTAGTACCGTCTGTTCTTCACTCATAGGGGTCGCATGATACAGCCACCAACGAAAAAAACGACAGAAAAGACAGAATCCAATTTGCGCGGCGCACGGATGGTGATTCTTTCCCTCGCGGTGATGACCGTGGGCGGCGGCATGATGCTGTTCGTCTATGCCTTCAGTAAAGCGCAGCAGAGCTTCTCTAAGGCGGAGCAGGCGTGTGAAAGCGCGACATTAAACGTAGCGGCAGAAGGCACAATCACTGCGGCCGTGCCCGTGGGAGAACGGGAGTTGGTCTTAACGCTCACACAAGGTGATGGCAGCGTGAAAATGCTTCGGGTAGATAGTTGCTCTGGTGAGATTGCTTCTGAGCGCGTGATTACGCTTGGGGCGCCTGCTGGCTCAGAAACGCCTTAACGGCATCGACGCTATTTTCTAACTCCGTGAAGCGCTCGGGCAGGTCAAACAGGTCTGCTATATGGGCGGGCAATTCTGGGTGAATGCCTGTCGCGGCTTTTACTGCATCAGGGAATTTTGCGGGATGCGCGGTGGCGAGCACTACGAGTGGGTCAGTGTCTTTACGGCAGTTTCGTGCAGCTCCCACGCCGACAGCGCTATGCGGGTCGAGCAATTCGCCTGTACTCTTATATAGGGATTGAATAAGCGCTTTGGTTTGCGCATCATCGATGCGATCTGCCGCGAAGCGTTCGCGTAATTTTGCGTGCGCCTCAGGCGTGAGGGTGAAGCTACGCTCTTTACGGAAAGATTGCATGAGCGTATCCAGCGCCGCGCCATCACGGCCATAAAGGTCGAACAGCAAGCGCTCGAAGTTGCTGGAAATCTCGATATCCATGCTCGGGCTGAGTGAGGCCTCGACGCCTTGCATTGTATATTCACCGGACTCAATACAGCGGGTGAGAATATCATTACGGTTGCTGGCGATGGTGAGCTGGCCAATCGGCAGGCCCATTTGGCGCGCAATATAGCCTGCGAAAATATCGCCGAAATTGCCTGTCGGCACGGCGAAATTTACTTGCTTGGCGGGTGCGCCAAGGCGCAGTGCCGCGTAGAAATAATAGACGACCTGCGCGAGGATGCGCGCCCAGTTGATGCTGTTCACGGCGAGCAGGCGGTGCTGTTTGCGGAATTCGGCGTCGCTGAAAATCTGTTTCACCGCGTCCTGACAATCGTCGAACGTGCCGTGTAGCGCAACGCAATGCACGTTATCGTCGCCTACGGTGGTCATTTGGCGGCGCTGTACTTCGCTCACGCGGCCATGCGGGTAGAGGATGAAAATATCCATATGCTCGCGGCCACGGAAGCCGGCGATGGCAGCGGAACCGGTATCCCCGCTGGTTGCGCCAAGCACGATACCCTTCTCGCCGCGCTTGGTGAGGAGGCTATCGACCACGCGGCCGAGGAATTGTAGCGCGAAATCTTTGAACGCCAAGGTAGGGCCGTGGAACAGCTCCAACAGCCATTCGTCCTTGCCGATTTGCTTGAGCGGCACGACGGCCTCATGGCGGAAGGTGGCGTAGGCGTCATTGATGATGCTTTTCAATTCGTCATCGCCTAGCGCGCCATCCACAAACGGATGCATCACCTCGAACGCGAGTTCTTCATAAGAGAGTTTCGCCCAGCCTGCCATGGTTTGGGTGCTCACTTGCGGGAGCGTTTCGGGCACATACAGCCCACCATCGCTCGCAAGCCCTGCGAGGACAACCTCTTCAAAAGAGAGGTTCGGCGCTTTGCCACGTGTAGAGATATAGTTCATAGCGGTAGTAGTTAGCAGCTAGCTAGCTGAAAAGCCAGCCTCTAGCTTTCTTTTCGGTGATAGGTAATGAAGATTGCGGCAATCCCTGCGGCGATTAGATACCAGGTGATGACATAGGAAAGATGGTCATTGCGTAGATTGACCTCGCCTGTGGCGGGGACGGGCAAGAAGCCTTCCATTTGTTCGCCGATACGGTCGAGTGTCAGAGGTTCTAAATCCAGCTCTGTGTAGGCAGCCATCTCATCCACATCGCGGCCAAACCACACATTTCTCTCTGGCTGATTGGGCGGGGTGAAGGGGTTGCGCTCATGGTTGAGGCGGATCATCGCAGTGATTTCGCGTGTGCCATCGGGCTGTGAATCGGGGCGGGTTTCTAGCTCTTTCTTATCCGAAGGCACCCAGCCGCGATTGATCATGACGATGCGGCCATCGGCGAGTGCCATCGGGGTGAGGATACTGTAGCCTAGCACGCTATTATGGTAACGCGCGGCGAGGTGTAACTCGTGCTCGTGCAGATATTCGCCGGTCAGGTTGACGAAATAATAATGGTATTGCTCAAGTTCCTCCGCGGGTGGAAGTGCCTGCAAGGGCGCTTGCGCATTCGCGGTTTCGATGCGCTCGATGAGGTTCTCTTTCCATATGAGGCGCTGGATTTGCCATGTGCCAAAGACAACACAGGTGCAAAAGGCCACCAAAGAGATGAGCAGCGGTAATGGGCGGGGTTTGTGTTTAAGCAGAGCCATCGCGTAATTCTCCGTCGCGATGTTGGGTCGCGATAATGTAAGAGGTGAAAAACCGCAGCGAGAGCGGGGTGAGGCTAAGGGTTAGCAAGAGCGCTACCACGCCATGCAGCCAAAAGGCGGGGGCGTAGCTAAGCTCAAGATAGGCCGCAAAGCCGGTGATGCCAAAACACAGCAAGGTCATTGCGCAATAGACGGGGCCGTCGCCGGCATCATGCTCGCCGGTTTTGAGCCCGCATACGGCGCATTCAGGGACTACTGTGAGCAGGCCTTTATAGAGCTTGCCCTCACCGCAGCGCGGGCAACAATGGCGTAGGGCAACAGTAAGCGGCTTGAGTGCTGCTTTTTCTGTCACTCCTTATGCGCCCCATACATAGACGAATACGAACAGGAACAGCCACACCACGTCTACAAAGTGCCAGTACCATGCAGCGAACTCGAAGCCGAGATGGTGTTGAGGCGAGAAATGGCCCTTATAGGCACGCACCAGACATACCGCGAGGAAGATGGTTCCCAGCAGTACGTGTAGGCCGTGGAAGCCCGTTGCGAGGTAGAAAGTGGTTGCGTAGATGCCATCGGTCAGGCCGAAGGCAGCGTGCGAATATTCCAGCGCTTGCAGGCAGGTGAAAAACGCGCCGAGCAGTACGGTACACCACAGACCTTTGATCGTGCCGTCACGGTCGCCATGGATCAGCGCATGGTGCGCCCAGGTTACGGTCGTGCCAGAGAGCAGCAGAACGAGCGTGTTCATGAGTGGCAGGTCAAACGCATCGAAGGTGATGATGCCCTCAGGCGGCCAAACACCCTCGGCAATAGCCCATGTTTCTTCCAGCGGTAGAATCGGGAAGAGGGATGCGTTGAAGAATGCCCAAAAGAAAGCGGCAAAGAACATTACTTCCGATACGATGAAGAGCAGCATGCCCCAGCGCAGGCCGTTTTGTACTTCTGGCGTGTGGATTTTGTCGCGGAATACTTCGATTACCACATCGCGCCACCAAGCGTAGCAGCAGCCAAATACAGCAGCTAGGCCGCCAAATAATACATAAAAACCAGAAGGATGCTCATGCATGCTCAGGCCAACGCCGAGCAGCAGCAAGGCTGCAGAGAAGGCAGTGAGCATCGGTTTGATGCTTGGATCAACGAGGTGATACGGGTGGTTTTGTTCATGTGCCATAGGTGTCTCCCTAACTAATTCTGGCTCGATTCATTGTAGAAGGTATACGATAAAGTTATCTCTTTTACAGCTTTTAATTCAGGATCGTCAGCAAATTCCGGGTCGATATAGAAGGAAATTGGCATGTTTACCACTTCATGTGCGTCTAGTGTTTGTTCATCAAAGCAGAAACATTGGATTTTTTTGAAATATTGACCCGCTTCGAAAGGGGTAACGTTATAGACCGCAACGCCGGTGATAGCCTCGTCGCTCATATTTTCGGATTCGTAAGCGGTGAGGCGATTCTCCCCTACCTTCACGCGGATTTCTTTCTCAAGCGGTTCAAAGCGCCAAGGGAGATTTGGATCAATGGTCGAGCTAAAGGTGATTTTCACCTCGCGGTCTACCACATGCTCAGGCAACTCGGCGCTTTGCCCTGTTGTGCCGCCAAAGCCAGTCACTTTGCAAAAGATGTTATAAAGCGGAACCGCTGCGAAGCTGAGCATTAACATGCCCGCAACAATCGCCGCGAGGCTAAGGGCAGCGCGAGTGTTTTTGTTTTCGCTCATACTAATTAAGCCGCTGCACCGCCTACGCGGATGAGGGTCAGCGCATAAAGGACAACCATCAAGCCCACCAGCATCAATGCGAGGGCGATGTTTTTGCCTTTTTGTTTCGTATGCAGTGTGTGTTTCGGCATTACTTGGCGTTGCGGCGCATGAAATCAAACACCAGCAGAATCAAAATAGTGAATAAGCTACCAATGATGAAGCTGAGGCCCATTAGGTAGATAGTCGATTCGCCAAGCGAAACGACACGGCTCAACGTATCTGCGCTTGTATCTGGAGATGCCATCACCGCATCAGACAGGCTGTGCGTTGCTTCCATTAGAGCATCGCCCGTTGCGTCCATGCCCTCTTGCATGATTTCACCGGTTTGCTCTGCAGCATCATCAGCAGCGTCCATACCTTCTACGAGTGCATCGCCGGTTGCTTCGCCCGCTTCTTCCATAGAGGCTTCTGCTTCTTCAAGCGCGCTATCTACAGTTTCGCTTACATCCTCAATCGCGGCGTCAATTTCGGCTTCGCCTTCGGTTGCGGGTACTTCCGTGGTTTCTGCTGGAGTGGCAGTCTCGGCTTCTACAGGCGCTACTGCTTCTGCTTCGGCAGGCGCTTCCGTAGTGATCTCTTCAACCGGCGCTTCTGAAAGTGTTTCATTTTCCATGAGGTTCTCCATTTATTTTGCAAAGCAATACTAATTTATGAGCCATTTGTCGAGCCATAAGAACCCGAAGAGCACAAACAAATACAGGATAGAATAACCAAACATGCGCATGGCGATTTTGGTGTCGTCCGTTTTGTAGACGCGCCATGCATGAAGGAGGAAATAGCTACCTAGACTAAATGCCACGCAGCCATAGAGTAGGCCGCTATAACCCAGCAGGGTGGGGAGCAATGTAATGGCAAGCAACAGCACGGTATAAACTAGCATTTGCTTTTTGGTATATTCCGCCCCGTGGGTTACGGGCATCATGGGAATGTTCGCGCGGCGGTAATCGTCGTTGCGGTAGAGGGCGAGTGCCCAGAAATGCGGCGGGGTCCAAAAGAAGATAATCGCAAAGAGAATCCACGGTTCCAGCGTTGTGCTGCCGGTGACGGCTGCCCAACCAATGACGGGAGGGAAAGCACCCGCCGCGCCCCCAATCACGATATTCTGTGCAGTCGAGCGTTTGAGCCACATAGTGTAAATGAAGACGTAAAATCCAATCGCACTCGCGAGCAGTGCCGCGGCTACCCAATTGGTTGCTAAGCCGAGCAGCGAGACGGAAAGGAGTGCTACGAGGATACCAAACCAGAGAGCATTATCCGCACTCATGCGGCCGGAGGGTATGGGGCGTTTTTGCGTGCGATGCATGATGGCGTCAATATCGCGGTCGAACCACATATTGATCGCGCCACTCGCACCCGAGCCCATCGCAATGCAGACGATGGTCAGTAGTTGGATGAACGGGTGCAAGTTGCCGGGGGCAATCCACATACCGATCGCGCCGCTAAAGACGACGAGCGACATCACACCCGGCTTGAGCAAGGCGGTGAAATCGCGCAGCTCGCTGTTACCCCATTGATACGGGGTGGGTTCTGCTTGCGCGCTTTCGCTCATGCTTAGTGGGCAGGCGTGTCTTTGATAACAGGGATCGTATCAAACGTGTGGTACGCCGGAGGAGAAGAAACCGTCCACTCGATGGTGGTCGCGCCTTCGCCCCATGGGTTGTCACCCGCTTTACGTTTCTTGATGAACATCTCGGCCAGCAGCACGAGGAACACCAACACACTGATACCACCAATATACGAACCGATAGAAGACCAGTAGTTCCAGCCTGCATACACATCCGGATAATCTGGGATACGACGTGGCATACCCGCGAGACCGAGGAAGTGTTGTGGGAAGAAGGTCAGGTTCGTACCGATGAAGAACAGCAGGAAGTGTAGCTTCGCGAGGCCTTCATTATACTGGTAGCCGGACATTTTGCCGATCCAGTAATAGAAGCCGGTGAACACACCAAATACCGCACCCAGCGACATCGCATAGTGGAAGTGCGCTACCACGTAATAGGTGTCATGCATTGGGATATCAATAGCCGAGTTTGCGAGTACCACACCGGTCACGCCACCTACGGTGAACATGAAGATGAAGCCAATCGCCCAAATCATCGGTGCTTTAAAGCTCAAAGAGCCGCCCCACATCGTAGCAATCCAGGTGAAGATTTTGATACCGGTCGGTACTGCAATAATCATGGTTGCGACCATGTAATAGGCTTGCGTATTTGCGCTCAGGCCCACGGCAAACATGTGGTGCGCCCATACGACAAAGCCGAGAACACCAATCGATGCCATAGCGAATACCATTCCGCGATAGCCAAAGATAGGCTTCTTAGAGAAGGTCGCCACTACTTCGGACATGATGCCGAAGGCAGGGATGATGAGTACATATACTTCTGGGTGACCGAAGAACCAGAACAAGTGCTGGTACAATACAGGGTCGCCACCGCCCGCAGGGTTGAAGAAGTTCGTACCCAAGTTACGGTCTGTCAGCAGCATGGTGATTGCGCCACCCAGTACAGGCAGAGACAGCAGCAGCAGGAACGCAGTGATGAGAATCGCCCATACGAATAAAGGCATTTTCATCAGCGTCATGCCTGGGGCACGCATGTTGAAGATAGTCACGATGAAGTTAATCGCACCGAGAATCGAAGACGCACCTGCGAGGTGAAGCGCGAAGATACCGAGATCCACGGCGATACCTTGGTGGTTACCATCTACCACTGAGAGCGGTGGGTACACCGTCCAGCCGGTTCCAACGCCTTTTGCCTCGCCCACGCCTACCATGGCAGAAGCGAGGAGGAGCAGCAGTGAAGGCACCATAAACCAGAAGCTGATATTGTTCATACGCGGGAAGGCCATGTCTGGCGCACCAATCAAGATAGGCACAAACCAGTTACCGAAACCGCCAATCAGTGCGGGCATTACAAGGAAGAATACCATCAAGAAGGCGTGTGCCGTCAGCACCGTATTATATAGCTGATAGTTACCATCGAAATACTGGTCGCCCGGCGCTTGCAGCTCCAGACGCAGCCAGATAGAGAAGATGGTGCCCAAAATACCCGCGATAATCGCGTAGATAATATAGAGCGTTCCAATGTCTTTATGGCTCGTAGAGCAGAACCAGCGTGCGAAAAATCCTGGGGTTTCGTGACTCATTATCTTACTCCGTTACAATCGTGTTAGCAGGATGCGCGTTGGCAAACGAGGTGCTGCCAAAGTCGCGCGATGCGAATTTCTCTTTTGCTTCAGCGAGCCATGCTTCGTATTCGGCTTCGCTTACCACATTGATTTGAATCGGCATAAAGCCATGCAGACGGCCACATAGCTCAGAACATTGGCCATAGAATGTGCCTTCTTGCTCTGCGCGGAACCATGTCTCGTTCAGGCGGCCTGGTACGGCATCTTGTTTCAGGCCAAAGGATGGCATCGCAAAGTTGTGAATCACATCGCCGCCGGTTATCAGTACGCGCACGTTCTTGTTTACGGGCACAACAATCGGGTTATCCACCGCGAGCAAGCGAGGTTCACCTTCGAGCAGGTCTTCCTCTTGCTTCATATAGCTATCAAACTTGATCTCTGCATCGGGGTATTCGTAGTTCCAATACCACTGATATCCGGTCACTTTCAGCGTCAGGTCGGTCTCACCCAGCTCTTCGTTATAGCCAAGGCCATGTACATACTGGAAGTGGGTGCGCAGAGAAGGAACCGCAATCGCCACGAGAATCAGCACAGGAATCGCCACCCATACAATCTCAAGCGCCACGTTGTGCGTGGTTTTGCTTGGCACAGGGTTTTTGCTCGCGCGGAAGCGAACGCATACATAGACCAGCAATGCCAATACAAACACGACGATGACGGTAATAATTACCAACAGAAAATCATGCAGCCATGCGAACTGCTCCATCACCGGCGTTGCCGCGGGTTGAAAATCCAATTGCCATGGTTTGGCCATGCCTACCGTTTCAGCCATTGCTGCCGGTGCCAGTGCAATCATCGAAAATAACGCTAGAATCCAACGCATTATGCATCCCCATATGTTTTTGGCGTGCTTAAAAGCTTAGCCAAATATTAGTCAGACAGCTTCCACTATTGTAGAATCTTATGGCTGCTTATAACGTCATGCGGCGCAGGCTGCAATGGATTTTGCACTTCCTTCACTTGGCTTTTTCGCTTTTGCGCCATATGTATAAGAAAAGCCACGTCCTCAAGGAGAATCTATGACCACCAGCAATAATCTGTTTTTTGAGCAAACCGAGCTCGACCCCGCCCGCACGACCGCGATGGTGGAAGATGCGTTGCATGGCATGGACGATGGCGAACTGTATTTGGAATATACCCAATCCGAGCGGATGAGCTTTGATGATGGGCGTTTGAAAGCGTCGAGCTTTGATACCACGCAGGGCTTTGGTCTACGCAGCGTGTTGGGTGAAACGACAGGCTACGCCCACTCCAACCTGCTAGAAGAATCCGCCATCAAACGCGCGGCCGAAACGGTGCGCGCGGTGAATCATGGGCAAGATGTGGCCAAAGCGATTCATGAGCCTGCCTTTGGTGCGAACCGTGGCCTCTATATAAGTGACAACCCGCTCGAAGCGGTCGGCTTCGCCGAGAAATTGGCTGTTTTGGAGAAGGTCGATGCTTATTTGCGCGGCAAAGATGAGCGCGTGAAGCAGGTGACTGCCTCGCTTGGCGGTGAGTGGCAGGCGGTGCACATTATCCGCGCCGATGGCCGTGCCGCTTCGGATGTGCGCCCGCTGGTGCGTTTGAACGTCGCCGTAGTGGTCGAGCAAGATGGCCGCATGGAAAGTGGCTCCTCTGGTGCCGGTGGCCGTGTGTTATACGAAGAATACCTCACCGAGCATAACTGGAAGAAGCAGGCCGACGAGGCGCTGCGCCAAGCGCTGGTGAATTTAGAAGCCAAGCCCGCACCGGCAGGCGAAATGCCTGTGGTGCTTGGTCCAGGCTGGTGCGGCGTGTTGCTGCATGAGGCGGTGGGCCACGGGTTGGAAGGGGACTTCAACCGCAAAGGAACGTCTACCTTCTCGGGCCGTGTGGGCGAGCAGGTGGCCAGCAAAGGTGTGACCGTGGTCGATAACGGCACGATGGAACATCGCCGCGGCTCCCTGACGATTGACGATGAAGGCACACCGACGAGCGAAACCGTGCTGATTGAGGACGGCATCCTCAAAGGCTACATGCAAGACCGTATGAATGCGCGCCTGATGGGCGTGCCCGCAACGGGCAATGGCCGCCGCGAATCCTACGCGTGCCAACCGATGCCGCGCATGACCAATACCTATATGCTCAACGGCACCAGCACGCAGGCTGAGATGATCGCCAGCGTGAAAAACGGCATCTATGCTGCGCATTTTGGTGGCGGGCAGGTGGATATTACTTCCGGCAAGTTCGTGTTCAGCGCGACCGAGGCCTATAAAATCGAAGACGGCAAAATCACCCACCCCATCAAAGGCGCCACCTTGATTGGTAACGGCCCCGACGTGATGCAAAAAATCACCGCCATTGGCGACGATATGTGCCTCGATGACGGGGTAGGCACCTGCGGCAAGGCGGGGCAGAGTGTTCCTGTGGGCGTTGGTCAGCCCAGTATGCTGATTGAGAATATGACCGTGGGTGGTACTGAGTCTTAGTACACTCGGCTTTGCCTCGCTATTTCGCTCACTATGTTCGCTAAGGCGCTGCGCGGCGCTTCGCCCTGACGGGCTACGG
>CAYFFN010000044.1:0-11685 GCA_964342335.1 uncultured Azospirillaceae bacterium | reverse complement strand
GGGTGATAAGTTCCATCATGTCATACGGCTTGTTCGCATTGTCTGGCACCAGAGTATTCAGCGCCATTTCCACGCGATCCGCAGGGTCTTCCGTCGGGCGAACCGGCGGCTTTTCTTTGTTCGAAAGCGGCAAGAAGTTGAACATACGACGCACCTGAATCAGCGCCTCAATGTCGTTATCAAATGCGAGGTCGGCTACGCCCGTGCGCTTAGAATGCACATTCGCGCCACCCAAATCTTCATGGCTCACTTCTTCATGTGTCACGGTTTTCACCACGTCCGGCCCCGTCACATACATGTAAGACGAGCCACGCACCATAAAGGTAAAGTCCGTCAGCGCCGGAGAATACACCGCACCACCCGCACAGGGGCCCATAATAATAGAAATCTGCGGAATCACGCCACTCGCAAGCACGTTACGCTGGAAAATCTCCGCAAAGCCAGAGAGCGAATCCACACCCTCCTGAATACGCGCTCCGCCGGAATCGTTGATCCCGATAATCGGCGCGCCCATCTTCATGGCCATGTCTTGCACTTTGCAAATTTTCTTCGCATTCGTTTCCGAAAGCGAACCACCCAACACGGTAAAATCTTGGCTATAGATAAACACCAAACGGCCATTGATCGTACCGTGACCGGTCACCACGCCATCGCCTGGAATCTTCTTGCCTTCCATGCCGAAATTCGCGCAGCGATGCTCCACGAACATATCATATTCTTCAAAACTATCCGGATCGAGCAACACCTCAATCCGTTCTAATGCGGTAAGTTTTCCGCGCCCATGCTGCGCGTCAATACGTTCCTGTCCACCGCCCAAACGCGCGGCGTCGCGCTTCTTTTCCAATTCCTGAATAATGCTAACTGGCTGCATAATTCCCACATCTGTTGTTATCAAAAGGCGCTTGGGTGTAGCATAGCGCCTCGCGCGCACCAAGCGAGAAGTGTTGTTGACATATACACATATGATTTATAAGCGTTTTTAATCCACACAGGCCGCTAAAAACTGTGAAGAACTTTGGATTTCGGCCTTCACGCCTTCCCCGCGCGCGACCGCTTCTTCGTCCTCTCCCCATGTCTGCAACTGGTGCGCCTCATCCACGCGAGAGGCCGCAAAAGCCTGCTCCCAGGTGAGGTGCTTATGATAGACTGCGAGTGCCAACAGCAGCGACCCCAGCTTATGCACTAAAATCGTAAAGGCCGCGAGCGGCCAATCCTCAATTTTCTCAATGGCGGCGCGCAACACGGCTGGCGTTTCTTCGGGCTGCGCCACGGGCATAATCCCTTCTACCAACGTAAAGCGAATCCCCCACTCGCCTTCTGCCCAGCGCAGCACAGGGTCCCACGTCTCGGCTTGTTTTGCCGCAAGCGCCTGCTCCGGTGCGCGGTAATAGAGCAAATCCGTCTCGCCAAACGCTGCCAGCTCATCAATCACATGGGGACGCTGCCCAGGCAGTGCATCAATCGCCGCATGCGCCAAGCCCGTTGCAGGCATTGCGCGCGGATCAATTTTCTCCTCCACCGCATCCCATTCGGCCTTCACCAAGTCCGCCAGATGCACATTCGGCAGCACCAAGGCATGCTTCTGCGGCGTGCGAATCGGCTTACCATCCAGCAGAATCTGCCACCCCTCACCGCTCGGCTCCGCCGATACTTCTTTATAAAAACGCTTAACCATCCGCTTCCACAAACCCACACTCTTTGAACGATTGTTTCATATGCCTCGGCAAAGGCGCCGTGAACAAAGGATAATACGGCAATTGCAGGCTGCGTGCATGCAGATGCACTTGCGGCGCCAAATCCATGCCTTCGATGAAGGCGCTTTGCCCGCCATATTTCCCGTCGCCGACAATCGGGCAGCCCAGCTCGGCCATATGCACGCGTAGCTGGTGCGTGCGTCCGGTAATCGGCACCAGCTCCATCCATGCCAACGTGCCCAGCAAATGGTCAATCGTACGGTAGAGGGTAATGGCACGCTTGCCATCCTCGGTCATCCGCATCTTCTCTTTGCCGCCGCCGCGTTCGGCCTTCTCCAGCTTGCTTTCCAGCTCCCCCTCAGGCGGGTGCGGCACGCCTGCGACCAATGCCCAATAGGTCTTTTGCGTATCACGATGACGAAACGCATCCGCCAGCTTCGCCGCCGCCTTTGCGGTACGGCCCAGCACCATCACCCCGCTCGTATCACGGTCAAGGCGATGCACCAATTTCGGCGGCGTTGGGTAGCTGGCTTGCAGCGCCACTAAACGCCCGTCCAAATGATCCGTCACACCGCTACCGCCCTGCACGGCCAGCCCCGCAGGCTTATTCACCACGAGAATATCCTTATCCTCATAAATCACCCAGCTTTGCGTCTCGCGTATTTTCTCTGGCGAGAGACCGCGCGGCTTTTTCGGCTTCAGCGCTTCCTCCTTCACCTCAAACAAAAACGGTGCAATCTTCAGCTCTTGTCCTGCGCTAATCGTCGTGTTGCTCTCTGCACGCGCGCCATCCACGCGCACCAGCTTCTTGCGCAACGCCTTTTGCAACTCGCCATGGCTCACATGCGGCAAATGCCGTTTGAACCATCGGTCCAAACGAATGCCATCGTCATCTTTTGCTACTACTCGTATTTCCATTTTTCGTCATTCCGCGATTTAATCGCGGAATCCATATCTCCACACACTCAGAACTTGGATACCGCGGTCAAGCCGCGGTATGACAGCTTTACAGCACCCGTGCAAGGAATAACCCGCCAACCAGCGCCATCACGCACAGAACTACCGACAGGAATATATAGCCCATCACCGCCATATTCTCGCCACGCTGAAACAGCGTCACCACATCCAGCGAAAAAGTTGAGAAGGTCGTAAAGCTCCCCAAGAAGCCCACCGCCACCAGCGCACGCATTTCCTCACTCACCGGCAAATGCTTGGCAAACAGCCCCACCGCCAAGCCCATCAACAGCGAGCCGATGAAATTGACCAGAAATGTACCATAGGGAAAGCCCACGCCAAACCAATGCGTCGCCGCGCGCATCACACCGTAGCGCGCCACCGCCCCCGCGGCTCCTCCCGCTGCTACAGATAAAATCATGCTCATACCTTACCTTCGTCATCTTGAGCGAGCCAAAAGCGAGTCGAAAGATCTAGATCCCTCGGCTTCGCTCGGGATGACAACTGCCCTACTGCCTGATGCCTAATGCCTATCACCTTTTCTTCCTCAACTTCGCCCAATAGTCTTGGCGCTTTTTCACTTCACGCTCAAAGCCCACTTCCTTGGGTTGATAATAGGTTTCGCGCGCCATGTCATCGGGGAAATAGTCTTGGCCCGAGAATCCATCCGCCGCGTCATGGTCATATTGGTAGCCCTCGCCGTAGCCAATCTCCTGCATCATCTTCGTCGGCGCGTTGAGAATATGTTTCGGCGGGCTGAGCGAACCGTTACTTTGCGCGCTACGCATCGCCGCTTTCTGCGCGACATATTGCGCGTTCGATTTCGGCGCCGTGCCCAGATACACCACCGCCTGCGCCAATGCCAATTCCCCCTCCGGCGAACCAAGAAACTGATACGCCTCCTTCGCTGCATTGGCCTGCACCAACGCTTGCGGGTCGGCCATGCCGATATCCTCCACCGCGAACCGCACCAAGCGCCGCGCGATATAAAGCGGGTCTTCCCCGCCCGCCAACATGCGGTTGAACCAATAGAGCGCCGCATCCGTGTCGCTGCCGCGCAAGCTCTTATGCAGCGCGCTGATGAGGTTATAATGCGAGTCCTGATGCTTGTCATACACCACCACGCGCTTCTGCACCAATTCACCCAGCGTCGCCGCATCCACCTCCCCTTGCGGGTCGATGCGGTACAGTTCCTCCACCAGATTGAGCATATAGCGCCCATCGCCATCCGCCATTGCGTAGAGCGCGGCCTTGGCCTCCTCCGTCAATGACAGCGCATAGTCATAATGCGCCTCGGCGCGTGCGAGCAATTGGGCCAGCGCCCCCTCTTCCAGCCGCTTCAAAATCACCAGTTTGCAACGCGAGAGCAGTGCCGCATTCAGTTCAAAGCTCGGATTCTCCGTCGTCGCACCCACCAGCAGAATCGTCCCATCCTCTACCACAGGCAGGAACGCATCCTGCTGCGCGCGGTTAAAGCGATGTATCTCATCCACAAACAATATCGTGCGCTTGCCCATCGCCAGCCGTTCGCGCGCGCGCTCAAACACTTTCTTCGCATCCGCCACGCCCGACTGCACGGCCGACATCACCTCCATCTCAAAGCCCGATTGCTCCGCGAGTATCCGCGCCAAGGTCGTCTTGCCGCATCCGGGCGGGCCCCAGAGCAGTACTGACTGCAACTGCCCCGTCGCCAGCATCCGCTCCAGCACGGTCAAATCCTGCCCCACCACATCGCCCAGCCCACGCGGCCGCAACCGCTCCGCCAGCGGATGGTGGTCAGTCGTCGCGAAGAGGCTGTTTAGTTGAGGCTGCATAGCACAGTCATACCGCGGCTTGACCGCGGTATCCAGCAAAAGGAGAAATGGATTCCGTGGTCACCTGCCTGCGCGTAGCCAAAGCAACACTTCGGCGAAGTCAGGAGCCACGGAATGACTATTAAAAACAAAAAAAGAGGCGCAAATGCGCCTCAGTTAATACTATACATTATATTTGAAGGCGACGATTAGTCGAGGCCGCCTTCGATATATCCGACAGGGTCAATATACCCTTCCGGATGCACGTAACCGGTAGGTTTACCGGCACAAAGGACTATCCGCATGTTAACACCCCCTTTCTGCTCAGAGGCGCGGATTATCTGACTGAATCAAAAGGAAACAGAAAGATACTCTCCTTATAGCGCGCAAACTATGTCCCGTTGTGTGACAGTTCCATGAAATTGCAGACACAAAAAAGGCGGCTCATGGGCCGCCTTTTTCTTATTCTAAAACTCTTAAGTGCTTGCTTTCGTTTCCTGTGGATGCGGTTCAAGGCGAGGTGCGCGCAGCGTATGGTTAATACGTGAGCACAGCGAGTCCGCCGAAGCGCGCCACAGGGGACGAAATGAAGTACTTAAGCAGATGCTGCTTCCAGCTCGAGGTTTTCATCCACTTCAACTGGTCCAGAATCTTGGCCGCGAGCAGACTCATCGCGATCCACGAACTCGATGATAGCCATCGGCGCCATGTCACCACGACGGAAGCCAGCTTTCAGCACGCGAATGTAACCACCTGGGCGGTCTTCGTAGCGCTTTGCCAATACTTCCTGCACTTTCTTCGCCATGGTCTCATCGCGCAATTTCGCGATCAGTTGGCGACGCGCATGCAGCGTGTCTTTCTTACCCAGCGTAATCAGCTTTTCTACTACCGGACGCAAATCTTTTGCTTTTGGCAGTGTAGTGAAAATCTGCTCATGCTTCACCAGCGCGCACGCCATGTTCGCGAACATCGCTTTACGGTGGCTGCTGGTACGGTTGAGCTTACGCCCTTTCATTCCATGTCTCATGACATTTCTCCTCTAATCTTCTAGAACCTAGTAAGGGTCTTCGTAACGACGAGCCAACTCTTCGATATTCTCTGGTGGCCAGCTATCCAGTTCCATGCCAAAGCGCAAGCCCATGCTTGCAAGCACATCACGGATTTCGTTGAGTGACTTACGACCGAAGTTCGGAGTCTTGAGCATTTCGCTCTCAGACTTTTGAACCAGATCACCAATGTAAACAATGTTGTCGTTCTTCAGGCAGTTTGCCGAACGAACAGACAGCTCCAGCTCGTCCACCTTCTTCAGCAGATATGGGCTGAATGGCAGATCGTCTTTCTTCTCTTCGGTAGCGACATCTGGGATATCTTCGAAGTTGATGAAGAGGTTGAGCTGGTCTTGCAGAATACGAGCTGCAAGCGCTACAGAATCATCTGGCAGCATAGAACCATCGGTTTCCACTTCCAGAATCAGCTTATCGTAGTCAGTGCGTTGGCCAACACGTGCGTTCTCTACTTTGTAAGACACGCGGCTTACAGGTGAGAACAACGCATCCACAGGAATCAGGCCGATGGGCGCATCTTCTGGACGGTTCTGCGCCGCAGGCACATAACCACGACCGGTTTCCACGGTCAGTTCCATGTTGATGCTCGCGCCTTTATCCAGGTGGCAAATCACCAAGTCTTTGTTGATCACATCGATAGAACCATCGGTCTCGATCATGCCGGCAGTTACTTCGCCTTGCTTGTTCGACTTCAGAATCATCTTCTTCTTATCAGCACTGTGCGCCTTCAGCTTCAGATCCTTGATGTTCAGGATGATGTTGGTCACGTCTTCACGTACGCCAGGTACAGCAGAGAATTCGTGCTGGATACCGTCGATTTTGATCGCCGTCACAGCAGCACCCTGCAGTGAAGACAGCAGCACACGACGCAGCGCAACACCCATGGTGATACCAAAACCACGCTCAAGCGGCTCGGCCGTTACGGTCGCACGCTTACCATCGTTGGTCAGGTTTTTCACTTCCAACTTGGCGGGTTTAATCAGGTCTTTCCAATTTTTATTCAATAATGCGGACATAATTTCCTCAAAGTTGTGATGATTAAACGCGACGACGCTTAGGAGGACGACAACCGTTGTGCGGGATAGGCGTCACATCCTTAATGTTCGTAATATTCAGGCCAGCCGCAGAAACCGCACGCAGTGCAGATTCACGTCCCGAACCTGGGCCCTTCACACGCACTTCAACGGTTTGAAGGCCGTGCTCTATCGCTTTCTTCGCAGCGTCCTCAGCCGTCACCTGCGCAGCATATGGCGTAGACTTACGAGAGCCTTTAAAACCATGCGAACCCGCAGAAGACCAAGAGATCGCGTTACCGAACTGGTCAGTAACCGTCACGATGGTGTTGTTGAAACTTGCATTCACATGGACGATGCCCACAGGAATGTTCTTCTTTACTTTTTTAGCAGTAGCTTGCTGTTTACCTTTAGCCATGTCCTACTCCCTTACTTTTTCTTACCAGCGATCGGAACCGCTTTACCTTTACGGGTACGCGCATTGGTATGCGTGCGCTGACCACGTACAGGGAGTTTACGACGATGGCGCAGGCCGCGGTAGCAACCCAGATCCATCAGACGCTTCACGTTGATAGATACTTCGCGACGAAGATCACCCTCTACGGTATAATCCGCATCGATAATCTCACGAAGTTTAATGATTTCTTGTTCAGTTAGATCCTGAATACGCGCGGTCAGGCTAACGCCTGCCTTTTCACAAATTTCCTGCGATCTAGCGCGGCCAATACCATGAATATAAGTCAGGGCGATGACTGCACGCTTGCTCGTAGGAATATTAACGCCGGCTATACGTGCCATGCTACACTCCTCTTTGCTTGGTTAATTTAAAGGAAGCGGGAATATACGCCCCTAGCGCCCCATGTCAAGGGCTAAAACACGTATTTTTATGCTTTTATCAAAGCAGTGTTATACGCTAGGCTTAGCCTTCGATAACGGCTTTGAGCTCTGCGGTCACGTCGCCAATCGCTGCCATACCATCAATCGTCTTCAGCACACCGCGCTCTGCGTAATAAGGCAGAATCGGCGCTGTCATTTTATGGTATGACTCTAGGCGTTTTGTAACAGTCGTCTCATTGTCGTCTTCACGACGCTTAAACGATGCGCTGCCACAGCTGTCGCACACACCGTCCACTTTTGGCGCCTTAAACTCATCGTGATAGCCCGTACCGCATTTCGCACAGGAGAAACGGCCAACGATACGCTTCGTAAGCGCGGCATCGTCCACTTTCAGCTCAATCACATGATCCAGCGCTTTGCCTTCCGCTTTAAGCATCTCATCCAGCGCCTCGGCTTGTGCCGTCGTGCGAGGGAAGCCATCCAGAATAAAGCCGTTGGCCGATTCTGGTGCTTTGATGCATACGCGAATCAAATCAATCATCACAGCATCCGGCACCAATTCACCGCGTGCCATAATGCCTTTTACCGTCTCACCGAGCTGGCTGCCAGAGGCCGCCGCTTCGCGCAGCATGTCACCGGTAGACAAATGCGCTAGATGGTACGTGTTGCGAAGAAAGTCGGATTGGGTTCCTTTACCCGCGCCCGGAGGGCCTAAGAGGATAACATTCATTTACATCTCCCTAACGGCGTCTGCGTCCACCGCCACCGCTTTTTAATTTTGCCTTCTTGATGAGGCCCTCATATTGATGCGCGAACAGGTGAGATTGCACCTGACCCACAAAATCCATCAACACATTGACGACAATCAGCAAGCTGGTACCGCCAAGGTAGAAAGGAATAGAGTACTTTGCAATCATCAATTCGGGTAATACACAGACAAAAGCGAGATACGCCGCGCCGATAACGGTGATGCGTGTCAGCACAAAATCCAGATACTCAGCGGTGTGCTTGCCCGGGCGAATCCCCGCGATGAAACCACCGTTCTTTTTCAGATTATCCGCCGTCTCTTCCGCGTTGAATACCACAGCGGTGTAGAAGAAGCAGAAGAACACAATAATCGCCACATACAGAGCAATATACAGCGGCTGGCCATGGCCAAGATATGACGTCACCGCGCGCAACCACTCCGGAGCACCTTCGCTGTTAAAGCCAGCAATGGTCAATGGAAACAACAAAATAGAGCTCGCGAAAATCGGAGGAATCACACCCGACGTGTTCAGCTTCAGCGGCAAATGCGTCGCCTCGCCTTGCATCAGCTTATTACCCATTTGACGCTTAGGATATTGCACCAACAGACGACGTTGCGCACGCTCCATGTAAACGATCAGCGCGATGATACCCAGTGCAATCGCCAGAATCATCAGCAATATAGGCGTGCCGATTGCGCCACTGCGGCCCAGCTCAAACGTACTCGCAAGTGCCGTTGGAAACTCCGCCACAATACCCGCGAAGATAATGAGCGAGATACCTTGGCCGATACCGCGCTGCGTGATTTGCTCACCCAGCCACATCAGGAACATCGTGCCACCGGTCAGCGTAATCATCGTACTAATACGGAAGAACAGTCCTGGATGCAGCACAGCAGATTGACCGCTTGGGCCCTGCATGCCTTCCAGACCGACCGCGATACCGTAGCCTTGCAGCGCAGCCAGAGCAACCGTCCCCCAGCGCGTATATTGGTTGATTTTACGGCGACCAGACTCGCCCTCTTTCTTCAGCTGTGCAAGCTGTGGAATCGCCACGCCCAGAAGCTGCATAATAATGGAGGCCGAAATATACGGCATTACCGCTAGTGCGAAAATGGTCATACGACCGAGTGCACCACCCGAGAACATGTTGAACACGCCGAGAATGCCGCCTTCATTTTGCTCGAAAATCTGGCTCAATACCAGCGGGTCAATACCGGGAATCGGGATATACGTACCAATACGGTACACAATCAGCGCGCCCAGCACGAACAAGATACGCGACTTCAGCTCCTTCGCGTTGGCCAGCATGCCTATATTAACATTGGATGCAAGACGTTCAGCGGCAGAAACCATGTGCGAGAAACCTATATTATTGTGACGATATGTAGCCGATCAGGCTACGAGTTGGCGCGTATTTACGCAGCAGCAGCTTCGCTTGTCAACGATACTTTACCGCCTGCCTTCTCAATAGCAGCAACCGCACTCTTAGAGGCTTTGCATACTTCGAGCGTCAGAGCAGTTTTCAACTCACCTTCACCGAGAATCTTGATACCATTCGCGTTGCTGCGGATGATGCCATTCTCTTTCAGGAAGGCCAGAGTGATCGTATCTTTTGCTGTGATCTTTTTGGTGTCAACCAGCGCTTGCAGGTCGCCCACGTTCAGCACTTGCAACTCAACACGGCTTGGGTTGGTAAAACCACGCTTAGGCAAGCGACGGTAGATAGGCATTTGACCGCCTTCAAAACCCTTAACCGCTACACCAGAACGAGACTTTTGACCTTTGTGACCACGGCCACAGGTCTTGCCCTTACCAGAACCAATACCACGGCCCACGCGCATACGTGATTTGCGTGCACCTTTGTTATCTTGAATGTCGTTGAGTTCCATAATTTATCTCCACTCGCTTTCGCTTACGCAGAACAGCTTCGTTAGGCTGCTTCTACAACTTCAACCAGATGGCTGATTTTGTTAATCATGCCACGTACTGCTGGAGTATCTTCCAGCTCGCGCACGCGACCCATTTTGTTCAGGCCGAGGCCTACCAGTGTTTTGCGTTGGTCTTTTGGACGACCAATACCGCTACGTACTTGCTTTACTTTCAGAGTCTTCTTCGCCATGAGTCCGATTCCCTATTATTCGCTATCAGCGGAAGTAACTACCGCAGATTTTTGGTTCATTTCACGGCGCTCTACCACGTCACCCACTTTCATGCTGCGGCGGTTAGCCACCAGCTTAGGTGAGTTGATAGATTGTAGCGCTTTAAACGTCGCTTTCACCATGTTGTGTGGGTTAGACGTGCCGGTAGACTTCGCTACCACGTCATGCACACCCAGTGCTTCGAAAATCGCACGCATTGGACCACCTGCGATGATACCCGTACCAGCAGGAGCCGTACGAAGCGTCACTTTACCCGCGCCATAACGGCCGGTCATGTCGTGGTGCAGTGTGCGGCTTTCGCGCAGTGGCACACGGATCATGTTCTTTTTCGCATCTTCTGTCGCCTTGCGCATCGCTTCAGGCACTTCTTTCGCCTTACCGGTACCAAAGCCAACGCGGCCTTTACCGTCGCCAACGACCATCAGAGCGGCGAAGCCAAAGCGACGACCACCTTTAACTACTTTAGCAACACGGTTTACCGCAACAAGGTGATCAACGAGTTCGCTGTCTTGTTGGGTTTGTGATACGGTATAAGGTTCGGCTGACATAGACTTCTCCTAGAATTTCAGACCAGCTTCGCGGGCTGCGTCCGCCAAAGCTTTAACACGACCGTGGAACAAGTAACCACCACGATCAAATATAACTTCATCTACCTTCGCGTCTTTCGCACGCTTAGCAACCAGCTCACCAACTGCTTTTGCGCTATCGATGGTAGCACCATTTTTCAGCTTTCCACGCAGATCTGCTTCCGCAGTAGATGCAGCAGCGAGCGTAGTGCCCTGCTTGTCATCAATGATTTGCGCGTAAATATGTTTACCTGAACGGAACACAGACAGACGAGCACGCCCACCGCCCTTTTGACGGAGCTGGTAACGTACGCGGCGCTTACGGCGCTGATCTGCAGTTTGTTGTGCATTAGCCATGAGCTTAACCCTTTACTTCTTCTTACCTTCTTTGCGGCGGATATATTCGCCCACATATTTAACACCCTTACCTTTGTAAGGCTCTGGCTTACGCAGCGCACGAATCTCAGACGCTACTTGGCCTACTTTCTGCTTGTCCGCACCAGAAATTTTCAGCTTGGTTTGCTTTTCTACTTCTGCGCTAACGCCTTCTGGCAGGAAGTATTTAATCTCGTGGCTGAAGCCCAAAGACAATGTAATCACATTGTTCGTCACCGCAGCACGGTAACCAACGCCGTTTACTTCCAGCTCTTTGCTGTAACCTTCGGTCACACCAATCACCAGATTGTTGATGTTCGAGCGCACTGTGCCCCACATAGAACGAGCACGTTTGCTATCGTTCGCAGGCTTCACAACCACTTCGCCGTTATCCACGGTTACATTCACGTCACCCGTGATAACCGTAGTCAGCTCGCCCTTTGGGCCTTTAACCGTAACAGACTGATCCGCGAGAGTAACT
>CAYFFN010000043.1:0-11798 GCA_964342335.1 uncultured Azospirillaceae bacterium | reverse complement strand
ATCGCCATCGCCGCCACCTATTATGGCGGGTTTGTGCAATCCGAATGGTGCGCCACGCCGGGCAAACGGATTATGAACCTCGTCGTACTCACGCCAGATGGCCGCCGCCTTGGCTGGCGCGACGCACTGGCGCGCTATTTCGCCGTGCTGCTTCCCGGCTTACCTGCCAATCTCAGCATTATCCCGCTAGAGCTCGCCTTTATTATCATTATCTGGCTTTGCATTGCGTGGTATGGACTGATACTCATTACCGAGCAGCGCACCGCTATTCACGATTTACTCTGCAACACACGTGTCTTTGAAGGGAGGGCAATATGAGCGATGATATCAAACAAATGATGACCGAACTCGGGCAAAAGGCGAAAGCCGCTTACCGTATTTTGGGGAACACCCCGGCGGAGGTCAAAGCGAACACCCTCACGCAAGCTGCAAGCGAGATGCGCGCGTCGCAAGCCGCATTGCTTGAGGCGAATGCGAAAGATATGGCCGCCGCGCGCGAGAAGGGTCTCAGCGGCGCGATGCTCGACCGTTTGGAACTCACACCGGACCGCATCGAAGGCATTGCAAAGGGATTGGAATCCATAGCCGCCCTGCCCGACCCTGTCGGCCACCTCATCGATAGCTGGGATGGCGCGAATGATAATGGCCTCAAGATTCAAAAAGTCTCCGTACCACTCGGCGTGATTGGTATCATCTACGAATCCCGCCCGAATGTGACGGCGGATGCGGGTGGCCTCTGCATCAAATCCGGCAATGCCGCGATTCTGCGCGGTGGTTCGGAGAGCTTCCATTCTTCTGCTGCTTTGGTGGATTGCCTGCATAAGGCGCTCGAGGCGAATGGCCTGCCGAAAGAATGCGTGCAGACCATCCCCACCACCGAGCGCGCAGCCGTGGGCGAAATGCTCACCCTCACCGATTATATCGATGTGATTGTACCGCGCGGCGGTGCATCCCTCACCAAGCGCGTGAGTGCCGAGAGCCGCATCCCGACCATTCTGCATCTGGATGGCAACTGCCATAGCTACATCCATAAGAGTGCGGATATCGAGAAGGCCGTGCGCGTGGTGACCAACGCCAAAACCCGCCGCACCGGTATTTGCGGCGCGACCGAATCTATCGTAATTGATAAAGCGATTCTACCCGACGTACTGCCCAAGCTCGCCGATAGCTTGATTGCCAAAGGCTGCGAACTGCGCGGCGATGCGGATGCCTGCGCGGCCGATAGCCGCCTCAAGCCCGCGACGGATGAAGATTGGGGCACGGAATATCTGGATCTGATCGCGTCAGTCAAAACCGTGGACGGGTTGGATGAAGCCATCCAACATGTGAACCGCTACAGCTCCCACCATACCGATGCAATTCTTGCTGAGGATGTGGATGCAGTATCGCGCTATACGCAAGAGATTGATAGTGCCATCGTGATGGTCAATAGCTCCACCCAATTTGCCGATGGCGGCGAGTTTGGCATGGGCGCCGAAATCGGCATCTCCACCGGCCGCCTCCACGCCCGCGGCCCCGTCGGCGCCGCGCAGCTTGTGACCTATAAATACGTAGTGAGAAGCAACGGCAGCACTCGGCCTTAATTAGCCGATTAGTGGTGGCTGACAACCGCCTGCTTTATAAATACTTTGGCGAATCTCTTGCGCATCTTCTACGCTAAAGTCATCGTCACTTAGCAGTCTATCGAGCTGTTGTATGAGTGCGTCATCTTCTAGTATGATTTCCCCGATTGATATTGCTTCTTCTGTAAGCGTGCCATCTTTTGAGGGCTCGAAAGTGAAGGCAAAATTTTCTATCTTTATGGGGTCATTAAAAACTGTTGCGGCCGCGCATTGCGGCATTTTTGGCGGCAATGGCCGAGTATCTATCTCAATCATAGTGGTATCATATAGGCCAGATTCGCTCACGTAATGAAAAACGTTCACGCCGTCATTACTAGCCCGTTTAAGAACATAGCCGTACCCATTTTCAACCTGAACCTCTGAACCCATAATACTCTCCTAATTTCATTATATTATAATGCAAAAACAGTCCAAATCCTCGTGACGGTTTCATGACAATTCATTCGTCATTCCGTGGCTTGACCACGGAATCCATCTCTCCTTTTGCTGGATACCGCGGTTAAACCGCGGTATGACGGGTGTATGAATAATTCTCGCAACTCACAACTCTCACCTCCAGCCACCGTAGGCCTGCTTGGCGGGTCGTTTAATCCGGCGCATGCTGGGCATGTGCATATTTCGCGTGAGGCCATAAAGCGGCTGGGGCTGGATGCGGTGTGGTGGCTACTCAGCCCGCAAAACCCATTGAAATCACGCGATGATATGGCACCTTATGCAACGCGGGCAGCACATGCCGAGGCGCTACTCAAAAGCCAACCGCGCATCCAGCTTTCGCATTTTGAGCAGGAACATGGGCTGCAATACACCTGCGATACCGTAGCCGCTTTGCAACGCGCCTACCCGCAAACCCGCTTCGTCTGGTTGATGGGGGCGGATAACCTCCATAGCTTCCATCGCTGGAAAAACGCTGAGGACATTGCCGCACGCATCCCCATTTGCGTGTTTGACCGCGCGCCCTTTTCCTTCTCTGCCCTTGCGAGCAAAACCGCCAAGCGCTATGCCTCCGAGCGCGTTACCCCGCGGGCATTGGTGAGCACCCCTAGCCCCGCATGGAGCTATCTGTTTATCCCCAGACACAGCGCCAGCGCGACCGAGATACGAGAAAAGGCTGGGAAATCATCGCCTTTTGTGCAAGAATAGTCTTGTAACCAGCTAAGTTAGGAGTTTTACAATAGCTAACGTTACCCTCAAAGATGCAAAACACCTCGCGGAGGTGATCACTGCATCGCTGGATGATGACAAAGCCGAAGAGATTGTCACCATCGACTTGCACGGAAAATGTAGTTTCGCGGATTATATGGTGGTGGCCACGGGCCGTTCTAGCCGCCATGTATCCTCTCTCGCTGACCGTCTCCAAGAACGCCTAAAAGAGCAAGGTATGGCTCCCCTTTCGATTGAAGGGAAGGAAACCTGCAATTGGGTCGTGATGGATGCGGGCGACGTGGTCGTGCACCTCTTCTTGCCAGAAGCGCGGGAGCTTTACCAACTCGAAGAGATGTGGACGATTCCGGCAGCTGCCGTTGAACACGCGACGGTGTAGTTTTTAATTGCTCCTGCTCCGCACTACTGTGCTACGCAATGAGCCTAAGCGCTTCGCGCACTAAAGGGCGAGTCTCCTGACTCGCTTCTCCTCCGCTTCATCGGAAAGAGGCTTCTCATGAACATTATTATCGCTGCGATAGGTCGCATTAAAGATTCGCCCGAGAAGACGCTTATCGAAAAATATCTACGCCAATGCCCGTGGGAGATTACTATCCGCGAGCTGGATGCAAAGAAGGGCCTAAGCGGCGATGCCCTTAAAGATGCCGAAGCCACCCTCTTGCTTGAAGCCACCGACAAAGCCCGCATCCGCATCGCGATGGATGAGCGGGGCAAGGCGCTTAGCAGCGAAGCGTTTGCCAAACGTCTGGGCGACTGGCAAGACAACGCCCAAACCCCCATCGCCTTTTTAATAGGCGGGCAAGACGGGCTGGCAAAATCCATCCGCCAGCAAGCAGACTTAATAATGAATTTAGGCGAAATGACCTGGCCACACATGCTCGCACGCGCCATGCTCACCGAACAACTCTACCGCGCCCATACGATATTGACAGGGCATCCGTATCATCGGAGTTAGGAGTATTTAATTCGCCCCTGCTCCGCGCTTCCTGCGCTACGCAATGAGCCTAAGCCCTTCGGGCACTAAAGATTAGCCTACTGGCTAAAATTAGCCCACCACTAACCATATAATCCCTAGACTAACTACTCACGACTAAGTACTAAGTACTCATGACAAAAAACACCCCTGCAATTTTGTGCATCCTGGATGGCTGGGGCCATCGTGAGGAGGCGGAGCATAATGCCATTGCCGCGGCGAACACGCCAACATGGGATTATCTGCGCGCGACCTATCCGTATGGCACCATCAACGCATCCGAAGGGTCTGTGGGCCTTCCCTGCGGGCAGATGGGCAACAGCGAAGTCGGGCATATGAATATCGGCGCGGGGCGCGTAGTGATGCAAGACTTACCGCGTATTGATACCGCGATTGCTGATGGCTCCCTCGCCGAGAATGCGACCCTCACCGATTTTATCGCCAAACTCAAAGCCAGCGGTGGCACGTGCCATTTGCTTGGCCTGCTTTCCGATGGCGGCGTGCACGCGCACCAAAACCATATGGTCGCGCTCGCCGATGCGGTGAGCAAGGCTGGCGTGCCGGTCGCTATCCACGCGTTTTTGGATGGACGCGACACCGCACCGCGCAGCGCCGAAGGTTACCTCACGCAGTTTGAAGCCTTGATTGCCGACTTCCCCAACACCTCGCTCGCGACGATATGCGGACGTTACTTCGCGATGGACCGCGATAAAAGATGGGACCGTGTACAATCCGCCTATGACGCACTGACAGACGCCAAAGCCGCGCAAGATCATGTCGATGCGACCGCTGCAATTCACCATGCTTACAGCACGCTGGATGTGGGGGACGAGTTTGTGCCTTCTACCCTGCTTGGTGATTATGCGGGCATGAACGATGGTGATGGGTTGCTGATGGCAAACTTCCGCGCCGACCGCGCGCGCCAGCTCTTAACCGCGCTTTTGGATGACGGGTTTGATGGCTTTAAACGCCATAAGCAAATCACCTTCGCGGCGACGGCAGGCATGGTCGAATATTCAGAAGCACTCGCACCACTCATCCCTGCCCTGTTCCCGCCGGAGTCATTGAGCAATGTGCTGGCTGAGGTGTTGAGCAACGCGGGCATCAAACAATTGCACATCGCCGAGACGGAGAAATACGCCCATGTCACTTTCTTTATGAATGGTGGGCGCGAATTGCCGTTCGATGGCGAGGAGCGCATTCTCATCCCCTCACCGGACGTGAAGACCTATGACCTGAAGCCGGAAATGTCCGCGCCCGAAGTCGCCGAATCTATTCTCGATTCACTGGAATATGATCGCCATGAGGTGATTATCGTGAACTTCGCGAACACCGATATGGTCGGCCATAGCGGCGATATTGAAGCCGCGCGCAAGGCGGTGGAAGCGGTCGATAGCTGCCTCGGCAAAATCGTCGCGAAGATTGAGGAGAAAGGCGGGCTGATGCTCATCAGTGCCGACCATGGCAATGCCGAGCAAATGCATAACCCCGAATCGGGTCAGGCACATACCGCGCATACGCTCAACCTCGTGCCGTTTATCCCTGTGTCTCCCGCCCTCAAAGGCCGCACCGATTTAGCGATTGCCGAAGGCTGTCTCGCTGACCTCGCACCCACCTTGCTGCGCGCGATTGGGCTGGAGGTTCCCGCCGAAATGACAGGCCAAAACCTGCTCGCCGATGCGTAAGCTGCTGTGCATTCTGGCCTTAAGTTTTGCGCTGCCCGCGCAGGCCCAACTTGCACCAGACCAGAGCGAACTCGCCAAAGCCCTCAAAGATTTGGAAGATGCCAAAAGCAGTGGCAAAGAAGTCTCTAAAGCGGTTGAGAAATTAGAAGAAGAACTCGGCGAATTGCAGGAGGAAACCACAGCGCTCGCCAGCGCGATTCAGAAAAACGAATCGGCCTTGTACGAAAAAGAAACCTCGCTGCACGTGCTGGTAGCCGAGCAAGATAAAAAGTCCGAGCAGCTCGCGGCGCAGCAAAAAGCCTTCAGCAAAATGGTCAGTACGCTTTTGCAGATGCAGCGTATTCCGCAAGGCGCTTTGATTAAAAAAGACCAATCGCTAGAAGAACAACTACGCGCAGCCAGCGTGGCGGAAAGCACGATTCATCACGTGCAGGAAGAGGCTGAGTCGCTGCGCCTGCAATATGAAGAGCTGCAAAAACTGCGCGAGAAAGTAGAGGCCTCCAAAGCCGAGCTGGAAGAGGAGCGCACGCTTCTGCTCGCCCAACGCAAAAGCCTGACGCAGAAAATCGCCGCGCGTGAAACCGTTTATGGCCGCACAAAGAGCAACCAGTCGGCCATCAATAAGCGCATTGACGCCCTCGCCAAAGAATCCAAATCCATGCAAAGCCTGCTCGCCAAGTTGGAGGCGGAGCGTAAGAAGATGAAGGATATTGGTGTACCGCAAGCCAAGCCGACGCGCGCGGCGATTAAAATGAGCAAAAATGCCCGCCTTCCCGCGCCGGGCAAAATCACCGGCAAATTTGGCCAAGAAAAAGGCGTAGGCGAGACGTTGCGCGGTATTACCGTCGCCGCGGCGCCCAATGCGACCGTCGCGGCGCCTGAATCGGGTGAAATCGCCTTTACGGGCCCGTTTATGGATTATGGCACCATGATCATCATCCGCCATGACAGCACCCACCACTTCCTGATTGCGGGGCTGGCCAATACCAACGCCGCGGTGGGCCAAAAGGTGATTGCGGGCGAACCGCTCGGAACCATGGGAAAAACGCCACCCAAAGAGACCGAATATTATTTTGAGCTGCGTAAAAACGGCAAGCCTATTGACCCTATGGATTGGATTGGTAAGCTAGGGAAATAATGCGTTTTTAGGTAAAGGACCCACCCATGCCATTTCATCGTTTCTTCCTCGCACTGAGCTTCACCCTTTGCGTCCTCGCGCAGCCTGCCAACGCGGCGGAGGAAATCAAGCCAGACACGCGAGAATTGCTGGAGTTATTTGGTGATGTATTTGAGCGTGTGCGCGCCGATTACGTAGAAGAAGTGGGCGATGATAAGCTGATTGAATCCGCCCTGAATGGCATGCTCACCGCCCTCGACCCGCATTCGGGTTACCTCTCTGAGAAAAACTTTAAAGAGATGCAGGTGCAAACCAAAGGCGAATTTGGTGGCCTCGGCATCGAAGTGACCATGGAGAATGGCTTGGTGAAAGTCGTTTCCCCTATCGATGACACCCCTGCCTATAAAGCCGGTGTGAAGGCGGGTGACTTCATCTCCCAACTCGATGGCGAGCCGGTGATGGGCCTGACCCTTTCGGAAGCAGTAGAGAAAATGCGTGGCCGTGTGGGCAGCGAAATTGTGATTACGATTCTGCGTGAAGGCGAAGCCGAGCCGTTCGATGTCACCATTGAACGCGACACCATCAAAATCCGCTCTGTGCGTGCGCGTGCAGAGGGTGATGTGGCGTATCTGCGTATTGTTTCCTTCTCCGAAAACACCTTCTCTAGCCTGAAGAAACAGCTCGAAGAGGTGCGCAAAGAAATTGGCCCAGAGCTCAAAGGGATTGTCCTTGATTTGCGTAACAACCCAGGCGGTCTGCTCGACCAAGCGATTGCGGTTTCTGACGGATTCTTGGATCGTGGCGAGATTGTATCGACCCGTGAGCGTGACCCAAAAGATACCAAGCGTTACAGCGCACATGAAGGCGACCTCGCGGGTGGCTTGCCTATCGTCGTGCTGATCAACCAAGGCTCTGCCTCTGCCTCTGAGATTGTGGCGGGTGCATTGAAAGACCATAAGCGCGCCGTGGTAATGGGTGCGAAGTCTTTCGGTAAAGGTTCCGTGCAAACGGTGATTCCCTTGCGTGACCATGGCGCAATGCGCTTGACCACTGCTCGTTATTACACGCCATCGGGCACCTCGATTCAAGCAACCGGTATCGTGCCAGACATCGCGGTGGAAGCGGCACGGGTTGAGAAGATTGATACCAGCGCGATGCGTTCGGAGTCCTCTCTGCGCGGCCATTTGAGCAACGACCAATCGAAGAAAAAGAAAGCCGCGGATACGGCTGAAGGTAACGGCACTTCTAAAAGTGATGAAGCGGAGGAGGATTACCAACTCTCCCGCGCGATTGATTTGATTCGTGCGCTCGCTATCTACAAACAGGTTCTGCTCAACTAGGAGAGGCCCATGCTGGCAGCCCTCAAACAGACTCCACGTAATCTTTTGATCATCAAACTGGTCAATGGTTTGCTCGGCCTGCTGCTTGTGTTGTTCATCGTGATGTTTTTCATGGGCGGCGCGGGTGAGCGTATGGCCGCGATGGAGAATGGCCAGCGCATCATCGTGAATGTCGCGACCGGCGAGATGGAAGGCAAGATGCATCAACTCTTCCCCGATACCACGCCGCAACCCGTGCCCGAAGTGACACCAGAGGAACTCTCCAGCGAAACACCCATGGAGCAAACAGAGATTCCCTCTGACGAAGCCAGCCAAATGGAAGAGCAAGCGACTGACGTACCTGCAACCACAGAAGTCGACCCGTACGCCCAATTTGTGGCAGAGCTGGAGCAAGGCGACACTGCGGGCGGCGAAACAAGCACAAGCGACAATGCGGAAGACGACGCACCTAGCCTTGGCCGCAAGAAAATCGTCAAGAAGCCCGTGCCGATATTTCCGCGCACGGTGGCAAGCCTGACCGATGCCAACCAAATGCTGCTTGAGCAAAGTGGTTTCGGCCCACTGCCGAAGAAGGGCCCTAACGGCGAGACGCCTGCCGAATATTATGCACGTGCGGACTCCACACCGGACGATGTGCCGCAAATTGCGCTGGCCATTACCGGCTTGGGCTCAAATCACAAGCTGGGAAGTGTTGCTTTAGAGCTTCCTGTCACTACCTCGCTCATCTTCTCGCCTTACGCACCGGATGCGGCCACATGGCTGCAAAGCGCGCGTAACCGCGGGCAAGAGACATGGCTGCAACTCGCCGTGGAGCCGATGAATTACCCGGCCAGTGACCCCGGCCCCATCGCGCTGCTGAGTGAGCTTTCCGGTGAAGATATTCAAAAACGCCTGCAACAAAATCTCGCCAAGCTGCAAGCCTATAGCGGCGTGCTTTTCCCTGCGAATGAACGCTTCACGCGCACAGGTTCACGCATGCAATTGGTGCTGGGTGACTTGCGCGAGCGCGGTTTGCTCGCCCTCATCACCAACTCCGAAACCGCGCGTGATTGGAACGAACGCTTTGGAGATGTGGTGATGCCCGTGCAAACACATATCGCGCCGCCTTATACCGAAACGTCACTCAAGAACACGCTCAAAGCGATCCAACTCAAAGCGATGAACGACAAGCGTGTGATTGTCACCGTCGAGCCTAGCCCGCTGGCGATGAAACTGCTGAAAGAATGGGTGGCAGGCCTGCAAGCTGAGGGCATCGCACTGGTTCCACTCACGGCGATGGCGAAGTAATGGGCGCTTATTCTCACCTACCCTACCGCCCCGGCGTGGGCATTATGCTGCTAAATCGCGATGGCTTGGTGTTTGTCGCACAGCGCATTGATAAAACCAGCGAAGCATGGCAAATGCCACAAGGCGGCATGGATGCAGGTGAATCACCACTCGTCACCGCCTACCGTGAATTGGAAGAAGAAACAGGCGTACCGGAATCGGCTGTCGAGCTGCTCGTACAGACCGAAGCAGATGCCCCGCTCTGCTACGACTTGCCAGATGACTTGGTACCCAAGCTTTGGAAAGGAAAGTTCCGCGGGCAAGAGCAACATTGGTTTGCCATGCGCTTGCTGGAGGATGACTCGGTCATCAATATCGAAACGGAACATCCCGAATTTAACGAATGGAAATGGGTGGAGATGGGCGCGCTGCCCGACATCATCGTGCCGTTTAAGCGCGAGATGTATGCGGATATCGTCGCCTTCTTTAAGCCGCGCTTGGCTTAGAGAATATTATCCTCGTCTTCATCAACGGCATCATCCAGACGAATCATCGTGCTTGCACCATGTTCGGTGAAGCTCTCAATGAGCAGCACGTGCGGGATGCGGCCATCGAGAATATGCGCCGCACGCACGCCCGAGCGTAGTGATTCCACACAGGTATCCACCTTCGGAATCATACCACCGCTAATCGTGCCATCGGCTTTGAATTCTTCGATTTCTTTTGCAGTGACTTCACTGATGAGTTCTTTCTCTTTGGTGAGAATGCCCGGCACATCGGTCAGCATCATCAGCTTGGTGGCTTTCATTGCACTCGCAATCGCGCCCGCTGCCGTATCGGCATTGATGTTATAGGTCTCACCGTTTTCGCCACGGCCAATCGGGGCAATCACGGGGATGATATCCGACTCGGCAAACTCATAAAGAATCTCTGGATTCACTTGGCTTGGCTCGCCCACATAGCCTAGATCGAGAATCTTCTCTATATTGGAATCTGGGTCTTTGCGGGTGCGACGCAGTTTGCGCGCTTCTATGAGGTCACCGTCCTTACCGGAAAGGCCAATCGCGGTGCCGCCCGCGCAGTTAATCGCGGTTACGATTTGCTTGTTGATCATGCCGGAGAGTACCATCTCAACAATCTCGACGGTCGCTTGATCGGTAACACGCAAGCCATCTACAAACTCGCTTTGAATCTTCAAACGCTCAAGCATTTTGCCAATTTGTGGGCCGCCGCCATGCACCACAATCGGGTTAATGCCGACTTGCTTCATCAGCACGATATCGCGTGCGAAGGTTTCTGCCAGCACGTTATCACCCATCGCGTGGCCGCCATATTTCACCACAAAGGTCGCACCCGTAAAGCGGGTCAGGTAGGGCAGTGCTTCGGATACGATGCGCGCGGTGCGCAACCAGCTTTCTGGGGTTTTGAGTTGCTTGAGTTTCATCTTATACTCCGTTTGCAATCGCACGCATAAAGGCGCGCAGTTCGCTTATGCCGTTTTTCTTTTCCGAGCTGGTCAACACCACTTGCGGATGCGACGCCGAATGCCCCGCCAATCCAGCAGTGGTTTCCTGCCACACCTTCAGCAGATCCGCGCGTTTGCACTTGTCCGCTTTGGTGAGCACCAACTGATAGGAATTCGCTGTATTGTCAAGCAATTCCATCATCTCGTGGTCGACGGGTTTGAGCCCGTGGCGGCCATCAATCAGCACCATAATCCGGTGTAGCTGCGGGCGACCGCGCAGATAGTCACGCGTGAGTTCCTGCCATTGTGCGACCTCGGTTTTGGGCGCTTTCGCGTAGCCATAACCGGGCAAATCCACCAGCATGAGCTTTTCATCCAGATTGAAAAAGTTCAGCAGACGCGTACGCCCTGGCGTGTTGGAGGCTTTGGCGAGTTTATTCTGGCCCGTCAGCGCGTTGATGAGGCTCGACTTGCCGACATTGGAGCGCCCTACGAACGCCACCTCGGGCAAGTCGCTATAGGGCACTTGGTCCGGCTTGGCCGCCGACGTCACGAAGTTGCAAGGCTGCGCAAAAAGATGATCCGCCGCCGCGAGCTGCTCGGGGTCATCGATATGCTGCCACTCTTCTGCCATGGTGATGACTACTTCGCCCCTGTGCGCTTTTTATAGCGGTGCATAATAATGCTCTGCTGCAGCACAGAAAGTGTGTTGTTCCATGTCCAGTAAATCACCAAACCGGCGGGGAAGGTCGCGAACAGGAACAGGAAGAGGAAGGGCATCATGCCAATCACTTTCGCCTGCACAGGGTCGGTCGGCTTGGGGTTGATGCGCTGCTGGATGATCATAGTGATACACATCAAAATCGGCCATGTACCCAGATGCAGGAAGCCCGGCGTATCCCACGGAATCAAGCCAAACAACGTGAAGAGGTTGGTCGGGTCTGGCGCAGAGAGATCGTTAATCCAGCCGAAGAACGGCGTATGGCGCATCTCGATGGTTACGAACAGCACTTTATACAATGCAAAGAAAATGGGCAGCTGCACGAGCATGGGCAAGCAACCGGAAACCGGATTCACCTTCTCCGCACGGTAGAGCGCCATCATCTCCTGATTCAGCTTGAGCGGCTCGTCTTTATAGCGCTCTTTCAGCTCGGTAATCTTTGGCGTGA
>CAYFFN010000042.1:0-11816 GCA_964342335.1 uncultured Azospirillaceae bacterium | reverse complement strand
CACAAGCACTTTACCTGGCGGAGGGTTATGAAATTGTCGCACGCCGCAAAGGCTATTACCGACAAGCCGATGGCACCCGCGCCGATGCAGTGACCATGGTGCTACGGCTTAGCTAAGCTATTCTTCTTCGGTTTCGTAGAGCTTGTCTTTTGCAGGCAGGCCTTTGAGGGCACCTTCTACCACTTTTTTCACGCGCTTTTGCGCCAACTCTGGTTCGTCAGAGATATTATCAAACATATTGGAGGCGTCTCCCCCTCCGTCTGTCCAGACAATTTGGCCTGTACGGGCATCTATGATGCCTATATGTAGCGCTGCGACTTCGGATGGGCCGCTGCTATGGTTGACGCCGACGAGGGCAAGTGCAACGGAAGTCGCAAATTCTGCAGCTAGTTGGCCGCTATTCTTTACCTTTTCGGTATAGTTAGCTATTAGCCAAAGTCGCGGAGGAATCACATTGCTTCCATTAGGGTAGGGCGGTTTGATGGCACCACTAATATTATAAGCATTTTCAGGCTTTGAACTGCTTGGCTCTTTGTATAACTCCGCGCGAGCTTCTTTAAACGCGTCACGTGTTTCAAGGATTTTAGGCCAAACTGGAGTCATCCCCAATTTCTGTTTAGAAACCATTTGCACGTTGTACCCTTTTTCGCTGAGAGCTTCATAGAGGGCTTCTTGGAGCATAGGCTCAATGGTGTTTTCATACTCATACTGGCGTTCATTGGGGCCTGAAAGATTGATCATGGTTACTTCGGAACTGGCCGGTAAAAGCGCGATAGAATGTGTGCTGAGTGCATCAGCATAATTGGCAGTGTGTCGTGTGGTAGTATAGCCGCAGGCACTTAAGAGGAACATGCAGCAGATAAAAAGTGAATATTTTTTCATATATAACCTTTATTTGTATGGCTGCTATGGTATAGCTACCTATAATAGAATTTTTTATCAAGCTTGGATTGAAATTTATGAAAACTTCTCGTGTTATTGCTTTGCTAACGGTGTGTACGTTTGTTCTCTCTGGATGTGCGCGCAATATGTCGTCGGATTATTATACGAGTGACTCCACGCTAAGCCTCACATTGGAAGGCACTATCAAGCATGTTCGCCCCATTACTATTGCGGATGCAGAGAAGCTAGGCGAAAATACTCTGGGCGGCTTGGCCGGCGGAGCATTAGGTGCAGCAGGTGGTTCTGGTATCGGTAATGGAAGCGGGCAAGCGCTGGCCGTTGTCGGCGCAGTGATAGTAGGATCTGTTGTAGGTGCCTTGGTTGAAGCTGAACTCGGCAAACAGGATGGATTTGAATATATACTAAAAGTAGACCCGAATAAAATCAAAGACAGTTATTATTACGGCACTCCTGCGATGCGCAAGGCGATCTCTGCTGCGACAACGGATGGTCTGATTACGGTGATTCAAGGTAATGATGTGGTGCTGAGCAAAGGGGAGGATGTCTATGTCATCATCTCCGATAAACGCACCCGCGTGATTTCACAGGATTAAGCTCTTACGCCTTCGCCGCTTGCATCCCGCGCGGTGACCTGCTAACAGCATCCGCTATGGCTCTTATTGTACAGAAATTTGGCGGCACGTCCGTCGCAGACCTCGACCGCATCAAGCATGTGGCGACGCATGTCGCGCGCGAAGTAGAAGCAGGCAATCAGGTGATTGTGGTGGTATCCGCGATGGCGGGGGTGACCAACCAGCTCGTAGCCTATTGCGAGGGCATGAACAATTTGCAAAGCGACGAAGCGCTGAGCGAGTATGACCATGTAGTCGCCAGCGGTGAGCAAGTGACCAGCGGATTGCTGGCGCTCTATCTGCAAAGCCAAGATATCCCTGCACGCGCATGGACGGGCTGGCAGCTAGGCATGAAAACCGACACAGCCCATAGCCGCGCGCGCATTGAAGATATTCAGACCGATGCGGTGAAAGAAACGCTCGCGAAAGGCCAAGTGGCAGTAGTCGCGGGCTTCCAAGGGATTTCGTCGGAGGGACGCATTGCGACTCTGGGGCGTGGCGGTTCGGATACGAGTGCGGTGGCGATTGCGGCTGCGTTTGAAGCAGATCGCTGCGATATTTATACCGATGTGGATGGCGTCTATAGCTGTGACCCGCGCATCGTACCGAAGGCCAAGCGCATGACGCAAATTTCCTATGAGGAAATGCTGGAGATGGCGTCACTGGGTGCGAAAGTGCTGCAAACTCGCTCGGTCGAAATGGCAATGAATTATGGCGTAAAGCTGCGAGTGCTCTCTACCTTTGAAGAGGGCGAAGGAACAACCTTGGTAGATGAGGATGAAATCATGGAACAACAACGCGTAACCGGACTGGCCTATAGCCGTGACGAGGCTCGTATTTCGCTCACCAACGTGGAAAACAAGCCGGGCGTATCCGCGAATCTGTTTGGCCCCTTGGCGGACCGTAGCATCAACGTGGATATGATCGTCCAGAACGTGACCGAGGACGGAAACGCAACGGATATTACCTTCACCGTGCCGCGCGGCGATTTGGAGCGCGCGCTGGAAAGCATCAAAACCGCACAGCGCACCCCTAAATACGATAGCCTGCATTTTGATAAAGGCGTGGTGAAAGTATCGGTGATTGGTACCGGAATGCGCTCGCATGCAGGTGTGGCATCCGAGATGTTCCGCACACTGGCAGATAAAGGCATCAACATTATCGTCATCACCACCTCCGAGATTAAAATCTCCGTGCTGATCGATGAGGAATATCTGGAATTGGCGCTGCGTGCCCTGCACACAGCCTATGATTTGGATGCCGAAGAAGAAGCGTAAGAGCACAATATATTGATATTCAATATATAAAACCACTCATTTATCCTGTATTTATAAAATCGCAGTCGTTAGCGAATGGCGACTTAGTGCTGCCCCCTCCTATTCTCTTCCCGTGCGTAAGGGTTTTTTAACCTTTCTGTGCCAAGATGATCGAAACCAAAGCATATTGGAGAGAAATCGTGCAGCAGAAGAGAATAAATACATTTACAGCAGCATTGCTGGTTGGCGTAACAGGGTTTGCAAGTGCAGCCTATGCCTATTGGAATAATGATGGGATTGAGGCATCGCAAGCCGAATGGCGTGCTGGCGTAGCGTCGCTTGATTCCCATGGCATCAACAGCAAAGCCTATCTTTCACAGTTTGATAATATGTCTGCGTTTAATTTAGAGGAGGCGTCCCCGCTTGCCTATGCAATGGTGGCGGATTTGCGCTATGGCGTAACGCGTGAGAGTCTTTCCGATGAACAGCGCGATGCCGTGACCCGTGAGGCGATTGATGTGCTAGCGGATTGCGACCAGCCTGCAGCGTGTTTAACGGAGCTAGCAGCGCGCCATGAACAATATGCGCCACTCTTAGCAAAGCGTGATGAGTATCTTAACTATGCGCAGAATGACGTATGGCCTGACATCAAACCAGGCAAAACCCTCAAGCCAGGCATGCGCGATGCGCGCGTGGCGGATGTGCGTAATCTGTTGCGCCTGACGGGTGATATGCCTGCAGATGCGCACGTCGCAGATGCGATGAGCGAGCACTATGATGTATCGCTGCAAGAGGCAGTGAAGTCTTTCCAAGCACGTCATGGTCTGGACCAAGACGGTGCTGTGGGGCCTGCGACGTTAGCAGCCTTGCAGGTTTCTCCAGCGAAACGTGCGGAGCAAATCGCGCTGACATTGGAGCGTCTGCGCCGTGCAGATGAGGATGCTTCTGGCAAACATATCTATGTGAATATTCCGAGTTATGAACTCAAAGCCATGGACGGCGAGAAGGTGAAATTGGCGATGGATGTGATCGTAGGTCGCAAGGACCGCGAGACGCCGATTTTCAGCAACTCCATTAACCGCATTGTGGTGAACCCAACTTGGACGCCGACGGATAATATCCTGCGCAAAGACATTATGCCGAAGCTGCGCAATAACCTCGATTACATTCAGAATGGTGGCTACAAAGTCTATGACCGTTATTCCGGTGAGCAGTTGGATGTTTCGGCAGTTGATTGGCACAGCATGTCCGCCCGCGATATTCGTGTGGTGCAGCCAGCGGGGAATAAGAATGCGCTGGGCAAAGTGAAGTTCCTGCTGCCTGATAACCAATCGGTCTATCTGCATGATACGTCTTCACCGCGTTTATTTAGCAAAGCGGACCGTGCGCTCAGCTCTGGCTGTGTGCGCCTCTCTGACCCGAAATCCTTGCTGGATTATGTGCTAGCCGCGCAAGGTGATACAGCGAAGGAGCGTGGCGAGCGTGCATGGTCTGGTTCTGCTCTGACGGATATTACCTTATCGCAAGAGATTCCAGTGCAAGTGACCTATTATACGACGCTTATCAATGACGAAGGCAAGGTGGCATTCTATGAGGATGTGTATCGCCAGAACGATGAGCTGCGCCTTGCGATGAGTGAGTCAAAGCTGCAATACGCAATGCGTGAATATAAACTGGCTACGCGCCCCAGCGACGCACTGGCCCAGAATCAATATGCACAAAACCTGAGCGGCTATACTTTCCAACCCCGCCAGCGTTAAGCGATAGGGCGGCCTTATGTAGGTCGTCCGTGCTTACACCCGGCATTGCGATATCAATCGCCATGCCTTTCATGTGATAGCTCTTTTTGGCGACGCCGCCGCTCTTTGCAGCAAGCATTGCGTTGGATTTAGGTGAGCGATAGCCGGAGATAATATGGAACGGCTCGTCCTTGCCAATCAGCTGCGCGATATTGACCATCTGCATCAGCGTTTGCTTGTCCATCTCATGCACATCACCGGTGCGGTGGTCGCGGAGCAAATTATTCGCCGCCACCAATTCTTCCGCTACGAATTTGCCGTTCACCACAATATCAAACGCGCCTTTCTCGCCCGTATGGATGCTTTGCATCGCGAGCTTGAGATGCAGGTCTTTCGCATCCGCAGGCAGCAAAGAGGCGAGTGCGCTGTTAGGCAGCGCGGTTACAGCCGCTGCCCCCGCAAGTCCGGTGCAAAAAGAACGGCGTGATAAAGAAGCATCTTTGGTAAATAGCATGGGTTTCCCTTGTGTTTTACTCAGTATATGCGCCGTGTGTTACAGGCTTGTGACGGATATTACAAGTGTTAAAAAACTGTAATATTTATAAGCAAGCGTTATGCCACTTCTCTATTAAGCGTCGCTTGCAGCTCTTCCCATTCACGTTTGGTGAGGCCGGAATTTTCTTGCGTTACTTCTTCGCCTTTGAGCATACGTTGGATGACCGTCACGCCGGTGCGCGAGAGATGGGCGCAATGCATGCGGTATTCCATGAAGGCATCATAGGCAAACGGCACCCACTTTTTGAGGATGTCGAGCATCGCATCGGCATAGACACGGATCTCATATTGCGCGTGGCTATCGGCGCGCAGCATGAGGAAGTGCATGAGGTTATGCAGATCGACCTTCCAATACCATTGCGTGTAGTAGTTCATCGTCAGGTTCATGCGCGCGAGTTCGCGGGCGATACCGTCTTTCGATTCATCGAGCACGTTGCCTTGCGCATCTGAGTTCATCAGCTCTTCGTAATGCTGATAGGTCAGGTTGCCATCGGTCTTGAGGATGTCGAGCACGCGGGCTTCTTCCTCTGGTGAGAGGCGTGCGCCTTCGGTGCGGCCTTGGTGGTTTTTAGACGATTGCGGCGCGAGCAGCTCCGGTGCGGGCACGTAAAACTCTTTATCCAAAATCGAGTAGCGCGCGGAATATTCATTCACATTCGCGGTGCGGTGGCGAATCCATTGGCGCGCGACAAACATCGGCAGCTTCACATGGAATTTAATCTCGCACATTTCGAACGGGGTGGTGTGCCAATGGCGCATCAGATAGTTGATGAGGCCGCGGTCTTGGTTCACCTGCTTGGTGCCTTTGCCATAGGACACGCGCGCCGCCTGCACGATGGCGTTATCGTCACCCATATAATCCACCACACGCACGAAGCCGTGGTCAAGAATCGGAATCGGGTCGCCGAGAATTGCTTCGAGCTCCGGCGATACCGGGCGGAACGTCTCGTTCAAATCGCTTTTGAGGGTGGAAAGTTCTTGTTGTTGTTCTGCCGTAAGTGCCATGCGTCTACCTCTTAAATCTAACGGAGGATAGACTAGCCAAGCCACGCGGCGAGCTAAAGCATAACCAAATAAATGCTCACAGATTAGGGATTATTGAATTTGCAAGTCTTCGCGTAGAGGAGAGAACCCGCGAATCACATCGGGAGAGAACTCACCGCCATTGAACAAATAATCTCCGGCAGAAATTTGCGACCGGTCACACATAACAACACGTTCTGTGCCGCGGTCACGCAAGCCAGGTAGCACTTCTGTAATCAGGTAGCGATTTTCTTCAATAAGAGCGTCACGAAGTGCGGTATCTTGTGTTCTGCTATTGCCTTCATAGCCATTAAAAAGTCTCCAGCTATTAATCTGACGGTTGGCCATGGTTAATTCAATATCAACCGTTTGTAAGCGTTCATGATAGCGGTAATGGCGTAACGCTTGTTCGTTGAGGCCCTGTGCTTCGATTTCTTCGCTAAAGAGGTACATAGGGCCCTCCCTTTGGAGCAGTTCATCAATGCGCAGAAGTGAATCAGAATAATGGCCACTGCTATCTTGTTCTGCTGCAGAACCCATAGCAGCACGCAGTTGCACCATTTCATACTCTACATCTAGCTTCCAGCGTGCAATTTGTCCGGAATCTTCTCTAGAAATTCCCAGAGAGTTATGCTCAGTATTGCCCGCGCCGATTATGTTGTAATATGCGTTTTGCATACGCTCTTCTGCGCGCTCCATGTCATGGTAATAATGTGCAGTGGCGCGGAAGTCGCCTTGGCCTTCACGGTCACGTGATAGTTTATTTTCGTATGCGGTACCCCATTCAATGAACGCGGATTCGAATTCAAGGACTGAGCCAATAGGGCGTAACATATCATCAATTGGCCTGCTGTTTGCCACGGTGGTCATTTCATAGCGGTTATTAGCCTGGAAGCCTAAAATAGAAGCTTCAAAATTAGCAATGCGTTCATCGCGCATTCCATCTAAATAGTTTTGAGCGACTTCACCAAGATTGGTACGTTCTATGCCTTCATCTGCAAGCATTGCACCGGCTGTTCCCCCGACTAGGCAAGCTGCCCCACCAACGATGGCATTTCCTAATACGGGCACATAACTTCCCGCCCAATGTGCAACTGCCGCTGAGCCAGTGCATCCTGCAATAAATCCGCCCGTTCTTGCAGCTGCTTCTGTTGCGCGGTAACCATCGAGCTCTTCTAATGCATCTCGTACTTGAACCCCCCCAGAAACCAACTCTACACCATTACCGATCCATGGGGTGAGGCGTAAGAGTTTATTTCCTGCGGAAGCCCAGCGTGGCGCTCCAAATGCTGCGGAAGGCCGGCCACTGGCCATTAAACTTCCTATGCCTTGTGTGGCCATAACAGCCACATTACCGCCTGTTACAAGGTAAGTATCAAGAGGGCTAGAGTGCGCATAACTTTCCCACGCCTCGGCTTCTGACAAGCGCAGCATCTCAGATGCGGCATGGTTTAATCCGCCAAAATAGCGACGCATATAATAAAGCTGACTTACATCGATACAGGGAATTTGTTCTCCTGTATCAGGAGCAGCGACATACTGCCCGTATCTTTGTGGCGCTTCCGCCATCTTTGCCTCCTAGCTATTAATATTATTATTTTTTTATTTTATTTATCGTGCACTAACGCCGAATGGATCAGCAGGAACCATTGTGCCTGCGTTCTGGTTTGGTCGTACTCCATTTGCGCTTAGTGGTGCGTTTGTATCTTGTGGGGTGCCAATAGTAGCGAGTGATTGGCATACTTCATTGTCATCACATTCACTGCGCTCTTCATCATCTAGCTGAATATCCGAAGATAGGTTGCCTATTGTCACAGCGACAACCCCTAACATTGCAAGGCGGCCACCGGTCGCTCGTGTGTTCGCACGGCTTCCGTTACTTGGGTGTAAGGCCCGTGCTGAATGCACATCATCTAATATATTGGATGCATTAGCGTTTGGGGCACGTCGTGCCTCTATTTCAGCACGCTCTGCCAAAGTTTCTAATGTGGCGCGACGCGGGTCACCTTCCGGGAGCGAGGCTGCTTGACTGCGTAAGTTGGCCGCTTGTTCGCTTGCGGCACTCATACGTGCGGAACGCTCTGCATCTGCACCAGAGGTGCGCGCCGTGTTTTCTGAGTCAAAAGGCTCTAATGGTGCTTCGGCAAAGCTATTACCATTTAGGCCAAATACATTACGGACAGATTCTACGCCATTCGCTGTAGCGGCACGCAAGTTACGCGCTCCTGTCTGCGCCCAATGGCGCATAAAGGGGTGTTCTCGGCCGAGAGACGCGTTGGGGCGCTGCTCTACCACCGTGCCATCTGGCATTCGGCGCATAATGTTATCCGGCACAGGAGAGGACATAGGGGCATATTGCCCGCGAAGTCCATCAATGGTGCCTCGAATAGTTCCATATGTGTTCGCAATAGGTCTTAGTCTGTGCCACGCAGCGGCAGATACTGGAGCTCCGACCCCGACAGTCAGGGCGGTAGTGACGGGATTATCGCCAGCCGTTTGCATCAAATTCTGCCATTCTGTAGCGGTGGTATCCGGTAAAAGCGGGTCTACTACATTTGCAGCATACCCATATACGCTAGTGCTTGCTGCACTGCTATAGAGTGGAATACCGTTCGGCTCTGTGCCGATACCGTTGTGGAAAGGCTGGCCGTCTGCTTCCTCAGCAAGTACTAGGCTCATGATGCTGTCAATCTTGTCTGCATCAAAATCCATATCGGTGAGGTTTTGAGAGAAGGTTGCGCGCAAATCACCAGGTTCTATATGCTCCGAAAGCAATTCATTTTTAGCAGCAGACCAGCTCCAACCTTGAGCGGAGAAGCCGTTATATACAAAACGTCCAAGAATCTGGATGAATCCGCCGATAGAATGTGCATTAAAGTTAGATTGTGCCGAGGTTTCTAGTTCTTGCACGGCATCTGCGTAGGCGAAACCGATTGCGTATGCCTCTGCGGCACTGAAATCAAAAGTGTCTTTTCCCACGCCGAGTATAGGATCAATTGCATCACGGAAGAATGAACCACCAAGATTGCTAGTTGCATCCCATAATTCACCAAAATGCAGCCCAATATTAGAGTTAAACTCATCCGCGGCTCTTGCTAGGTGGCTTAGTGGGTTGAGGTTGATCTCAGGCATTACACGTGAGGACCAGTCTTCTCCATATTGTTCAATTTGACTGCGAACTTCATCGCTATCAATGCCATGGTAAATTTGATAACCAATCAGGTTTTCGCCAATGGTAAGTGCGAGTGCCTGCTTATCGGATGGTAATGCGGCAATAAAACGCAAGATAGATTCATAAGAAGCAATCTCTTGGTTCCTACGCTCCTCAGATCCGTATTCCATCATCCGATATACTTCGGGTGATACTACGTCTAACTGCTCAGTTTCATTACTCATATCTATTTCTCCACCACTGACTATAGCAGAGAAGTGTTACAGAAATGTTACGAGATAGCGGCTAAACCGCATAAAAATGCGGAATAAGCCATATTTTATAAGGTGCTAAAAACTAAGCTTTTTTGTAGATGCCTACGATTTCGTTTAGCAGTGCCAGTGCTTCTTCGCGTGGGCGTTGGAAGCAGTTGCGGCCGATGATAGAACCGTCGCCACCACCGTCGGCAATGCCTTGAATTTCCTCAAGAACAGCGTCATTTCCTTTGGCGCCACCGCCAGAGAAAATCACGATGCGGCGGCCATCGAAGCAGCTTTGCTTCACATGTGCAATACGGCTAGCGAGGGTCGAAATATCGACGTTTTCGCTCTCATAGACTTTTTTCGCCTCTGGTTGCTCCAGATGCTCGGTAGGCGGCTTCACTTTGATGATATGCGCGCCGAGCAAGGTTGCCATATGCGCGGCATAGGCGCAGACATCCATTGCCGTTTCCCCTTCCTTGGTGAGATCATCCCCGCGTGGGTAAGACCACATCACCACCGCAAGGCCATGTGCTTTCGCCTCGGCGGCCATTTCGCGGATTTCTTCCATCATATCAAAGGCTTTTGGCGAGCCTGGGTAGATGGTGAAGCCAATCGCCGCGCATCCTAGACGCAGCGCGTCTTTCACACTGCCGGTGAGGGCTTGGTTTGGGCCTTCTTTCTTGGGTGCGAGGCTGTTCGCGCTGTTGACCTTCAAGATGGTAGGAATTGCACCTGCAAAGCTATCCGCTCCTGCTTCTAGCATGCCCAGCGGCGCGGCGTAGGCGTTCAGCCCTGCATCGATCGCCAGTTGGAAATGGTAGTGTGGGTCGTAACCCGCAGGGTTCTTCGCGAAGCTGCGCGCGGGGCCATGCTCAAAGCCTTGATCCACGGGCAGAATCACCAGCTTACCCGTGCCGCCCAATTTACCATGCATCAGCATTTGCGCGAGCTTGGACTTGGTGCCCGGATTATCGCTTTCGTAATTCGCTAGGATTTTTTTGACTTTTTGGCTTACGCGCATGAGAAACTCCACGACTTGAATTGCTAAGATAGTGTCTACTTACAAGACATTGTTGCATTTGCAACCTTCGGCGTGGAGCTATGCACACATGCGGCGCTTATGCAGCCTTTTGTAGCATCGCAAACAGCTCGTCTTTGAGCTTCAGGCGCTTCTTTTTGCAGTCTTCCGCGTAAGCGTCTGAGGTGTTCTCAACGCCTGCTTCAATGCGATGCACCTCTTTATCCGCCTCATGATACGCATCAAAAAGTTTACGGAAATGGGCATCCGATTCTTTGAGGGTGTGAATCAGCTCGTGATGTTCTGGGAATTCGTGGTGTAAATCATGTGCTTCTACAGGCATTGCTTTCTCCTTTATTGATAGGTTCAGCCTAGCAGCCCGCGCGTAAGAATAATTGCTTTTGGTCAAGTCTGCCGCTAAATCTGCGCCAACAGAAATCGAAGGGCATATGGCACCACCACTATTACTTTCCCTGCGCGACGCTTACGTCACCTTTGGCGGCAAGCCGCTTTTTGACGGGTTGGAGATGAATCTCCATGCCGGCGAGAAGATTTGTTTGGTCGGCAAGAACGGCGCGGGCAAGACGACGCTGATGAAACTTATCACCGGCGCGCGCGAGCTGGATGGGGGTGAGCGTTGGGAAGAAAACGGCCTCACCATTGGCTATCTGGAGCAAGAGGCGGAAGTTATCACCGGCCAGACCGTGCGCGAATTTGTTGCGACAGGGCTAGAGAAAGACAAGCAGAACGAAGCCTTCGAATATCTCGTAGACAAAGTCTTGGAGCCGTTTGGCCTGCATAAAGAGCAAGAGATGCATACGCTCAGTGGTGGCCAAGTGCGCCGCGCAGCACTCGCCCGCGCGCTGATTGAGGCGCCGGATATTTTGCTGCTCGATGAGCCGACGAACCATCTCGATTTGGGTGGGATTGAGTGGCTAGAGCAATATCTGCGCGGCTATCGCGGTACGGTGCTGTGTATCAGCCACGACCGTACCTTCCTCGCCAATATGTCGAACAAAGTGTTCTGGCTAGACCGCGGGAAGATTTGCGTCTGCCCCAAAGGTTTTGGCCATTTTGAGGAATGGTCGCAAATGCTGCTCGACCAAGAAGCGCGCGAGCTGCGCAACCGCGAGAAGATGGTCGCGCAAGAGGTGGAGTGGGCGAGTAAAGGCATCAGCGCACGCCGTAAGCGCAATGTGCGCCGCGTGGAACAAATGCGCGAGGCGCGGGCGAAACTCAAGACGGATAAAAGCGCCTACCGCGCGGCGACTAAGAAGATGGATTTGCCGCCGCTGGA
>CAYFFN010000041.1:0-11829 GCA_964342335.1 uncultured Azospirillaceae bacterium | reverse complement strand
TATCATGCGCGATTACCTGACATACCACCTGAGTTTCGTTGAAGAAACCTTCAGGGAATAGCGGACGAATCGGACGGTCAATCAGACGAGAAACCAGCGTTTCTTTTTCTGTTGGGCGACCTTCACGCTTAAAGAAGCCACCTGGCAGGCGGCCTGTTGCATAGAACTTCTCAATATAATTCACCGTGAGCGGGAAGAAATCCAGATCCGGCTTTGGCTTAACGGCTGAAACAACCGTACACAGCACTTGGGTATTTCCATAAGTCACAAGCACAGAACCAGTTGCCTGGCGCGCTACGCGACCCGTTTCCAGAGTCAGCGTACGTCCCGCCCACTCCATCGATTTTTTGGTAACTTCAAACATAAACTTCCTTTTTCTTTACCTACTTAACCTACAAAAAACTATCTCACCTACCGCTTTGACCTTACCAAAAGGATGCACGGGGAAACGTGGATTTTCCTTTGCCTACTTACTTACGTAAACCTAGGCGCTGAATCAGACTATCGTAACGTGCTGCATCTTTATTCTTCAAATAATCGAGCAGGCGGCGACGACGGCCAACCATAATCAGCAAACCACGACGTGAGTGGTGGTCTTTCTTATGGCCTTTAAAATGCTCAGTCAGGTTGTTGATACGCTCTGTCAGCAGTGCACACTGCACCTCGGCTGAACCTGTATCACCTTTTTCAACTGCATATTCTTCAATCAACGCTTGTTTGCGTTCTGCGGTAATCGACATCATCAATCTCCTTTGTCTACCTTAATTAAAAACACGTTTTGACTTAACCTGCCAGCGCCCATCGCCCAGTGGCTCTATCGTTGCTACGGCCACGAGGTCATCCCCACAGAGTAGCTGAACCAGCTCAGCATCCGGTGGAGCAATCACAGTCACAAATGTCTGCCCATGCCGCACCTTGTGCGCTTGCAGTGTATCCACTTGAAATGCCGGGATGTCGTCCAGACCCGCAGATACATGCATCAAAACGTCCTCCCACGCATTCATCACGCTGGAGGAGTCGGCCTTATGCACCATTTTCTCAAGAAAATCCAGCGAAATCGCACCCTCAAGTGAAAATGCCCCGACTCGCGTGCGCTGCAACATGCTGACATGCCCGTGCGCATTGCATTTCCTCGCCAAATCACGCGCTAAGGAGCGCACATACGTGCCTTTCCCGCATTCCACCTCAAAGGTCGCTTGCCGTGCCGCAGCATCATAGGACTCCAGCTCCAAGCGATGAATCACGACTGAACGTGCATTCAACACCACTTCTTCACCCGCACGCGCCAATGCATAGGCCCGTTTTCCATCTATTTTCAATGCACTATAAGCCGGAGGAACTTGCTCAATGGTTCCAACAAACTCACCCAACGCACCGCGCAGCACTTCTTCTGTCGGCATCACATCACTTTGCAAGGTTACTTCGCCCTCGGCATCATCCGTGGTCGTCTCTGCGCCAAACTGAACCGTAAAACGGTAAACCTTACGCGCATCCATCATGTAGGCACTCGCCTTGGTCGCCTCACCCAACGCAATCGGCAATACGCCTGATGCAAGCGGGTCGAGTGTTCCCGCATGGCCAATTTTCACTTTAAGGGGCTTAAGCAACCATTTGATTTTACCGACAACTTGCGCCGAGCTCATCTCCAGTGGCTTATCGATATTTAGCCAGCCATTAAGCTGGACTTTCTCGCTATTCTTCTTCGGATTCATCCGCTGCCTGCAGATCACGCTGCACTTCTGGCTTATTCAGGATTGCATTCACCCTACCCGCCAGTTCAAAGGACTTATCCAGCTTGAAATAGAGCTTCGGAATATGACGCATATGGATTCGTTTACCCATAAGCTTTCGTAGAATCGGCGCGAATTTATTAAGTGTTTTCAATGCGGATTCATCACTTGCACCACCAAGCGTGGTAAAATACGCCGTCGCATTTTTTAAATCCGGGCCAATCTTCACCACAGAAATGGTCACAGACACACCATCCAAATCCGAGATATGCGCCTCGTCACGCATCAAGACATGCGAAAGCGCATGGCGAATTTCTTCACCTACGCGCAATTGGCGCTGGGTCGGCTCTTTACTGCTCGCTTCGGAACGACGTGACATGGGCTATTACGCCTTTGCTTCTTTTGCGTCAGACGCAGATTTCTCACCAATCTCGCGCGCGACTTCCTCCAGCTCGAAGGCTTCAATCTGATCACCCGGCTTGATATCTTCGTAATTCTCGAAGGCCATACCGCACTCAAAGCCATTCTTCACCTCTTTCACTTCATCTTTGAAGCGCTTGAGGGTCTTGAGTGAGCCTTCATGAATTACCACATTATCACGCAGCAGACGCACCTTCGCGCCACGCTTGATCATGCCATCGGTCACCATACAACCACCGACTTTACCGGCTTTGGTGATGTTGAAGACTTCGCGAATCTCCGCATAACCCAACAGATTCTCACGCAGATCAGGCGAAAGCATACCGCTGAGCGCAGCTTTCACGTCATCAATCAAGTCGTAAATAACGGAGTAATAACGAATAGTTACGCCTTCTTTTTCAGCTGCTTGTTTAACAGCGTTACCCGCACGCACGTTAAAGCCGAAAATGCCTGCGCCCGTTGCTTGTGCCAGCGCTACGTCAGACTCGGTGATACCACCTACGCCACGGTGCAGCACTTTCACCTTCACCTCTTCGTCATTGAATTTCTCAAGGCTACCAATAATCGCTTCCACGGAACCATTTACGTCGCCTTTGATAATCATCGGCAACTCGTCCGGCGCTTTACCTGCTGCACCCGCAAAGAGCTGATCCAGCGACTTCGCCGAAGCAATCACCAAATTGTCTTTGGTTTTCTTCTGACGATATTCCGTAATATCACGCGCTTCTTTCTCGGTTTCCACCACCGCGAATTCATCACCCGCATCCGGCGCCTCGCTGAGGCCAAGAATCTCTACTGGAAGTGATGGGTCAGCCTCGTCTATATTGCGACCTTTATCATCCGTAATCGCACGCACTTTACCATACGCACCACCGGCCACCACGATGTCGCCCACTTTGAGCGTACCACGCTGGATGAGCAGCGTCGCAACCGTACCACGGCCTTTTTCCATTTTGGATTCCACCACCACGCCCGAAGCCGCGCGGTCAGGGTTTGCTTTCAGCTCCATCATCTCCGCTTGCAGAAGCACCGCTTCTTCCAGCTTGTCGAGATTAGTGCCTTCTTTCGCAGACACTTCCACGGTCATGATATCACCGCCAAAGCTTTCGGGAATCAGCTCAAAATTCATGAGCATGTTCTTCACGCGCTCTGGGTCTGCCTCTGGCTTATCCATTTTGTTAATTGCCACGATAATCGGCACACCAGCAGCCTTAGAGTGCGCAATCGCCTCTTCGGTTTGCGGCATGATGCCATCATCAGCAGCCACCACAAGAATCACGATATCCGTTGCCTTCGCACCACGTGCGCGCATCGCAGTAAAGGCCGCGTGGCCTGGCGTGTCGAGGAAGGTAATCTTGTCACCCGAACCCATCTGCACCTGATACGCACCAATATGCTGTGTGATACCGCCCGCTTCACCGGCTACTACGTCGGTTTTACGCAGCGCATCCAACAGCGAGGTCTTACCATGGTCCACGTGACCCATCACAGTCACCACAGGTGGACGTGGCAGCAAGTCTTTCTCATCGTCTTCCTCAGCGGCAGACGCAGTCATCTTATCTTCCACATCCGCGTCACTCACGCGCTTCACCTTATGGCCAAACTCCGCCACAATCAGCTCCGCCGTATCCGCATCAATGCTTTGCGGCCCCGTTGCCAGCGTACCCAGCTTCATCAGCTCTTTGATGACATCCGTCATGCGCTCAGCCATACGGTTAGCAAGCTCCTGCACGGTAATCGTCTCAGGAATACGCACTTCACGAACGATTTTCTCTTTCGGCCCATCATCGACCGTGCGAGTCTTCGCGCGTTGGCGCTTGATGGAAGCAAGCGAGCGTGTACGCTCTTCGCCCATGCTCAGCGCCTGAGAAATCGTCAACTTGCCCGATTGACGGCGACCCGCATCCGACTTCAGCTTAATCTTTTGACGTTCATTCTTCGAATCATCCGCCTTTGGGGCTTCCTTCTTAGGCCCACCTTGGGGAACAGGACGCGGTGGAGCCGACTTCATCGCCTCGAGATTCTTCATCGCCATATCATCCACAAAAGCGGGTTCTTCTTTAGCCGCCTCTTTTGCGTCCACTTTAGGCTCTTCTTCTTTCTTCGGTGCTTCACGCTTTGGCTTTGGCGGGCGCGGAATATCGCTAGCGATACGCTTATCGTCTGCACCCTCTAGCGCCTTCTTACGCGCTTCACGCTCTTCCGCCGTCAAATAACGGCCACCACCCGGCTTCGCACCGCCCACAGGCACAGCGCGCATCTTACCATCCTCGTTCGAGCGAGAGAAGGTACGCGTCTTCTTCACCTCTACGGTAACCGTCTTGGTCTTCCCGCGTGAGAAGTTCTGCTTCACCTTGCCGCCCTCGACGGTTTTGGTCAAAGACAAGGTCTTAGGCTTCGAAACTTTCAGGGTTTTCTTATCGCCATCTTTGTCTGTATCTTTAGAATCTGCCATGGGGCTCCTTTATAATTGATGCGCTTATAGCGCGTCCGTTTCCATAAATCCAGCAAAACGCTGGGCATTTTGCCAGAAAAGCTTGGTTAACTTATGATGTGCCAGCGCCATATGCACGGCTTGGTCACGCCCGCAAACCTGGCCTAACTCCTCGCGATTAAACCAATCGCAGCGGCGCAAGCCTTCATCTACGTATTTATTCAGCTTCGCACGGCCATCGTCTGCCGCATCGCAGGCATGAATAAGCAGCGCTACTTTTTCCTTGAGTAGTGCGGCTTTCACCTTCTCGAACCCCTGCACCAAAAGCCCTGCCTTGCGGCAAAAATGCAAATTCTCCATACATTTAGCCTTGAGTGCCGCAGGCACACGCTCGGCCAAATCATCCGGCAATTGCACTTGGGTTTTCAGCGCACGTGAGAAAGCATTTCGCTTAATCGCTTCCGCAAGATAGTCCGCTTTGGGAGAAAGCCAGACCCCGCGGCCTGGCAATTTCGCCTCTACGTCAAAGACAATCCGGTCATTCGGGTCTAGCGCAAAACGCAACAACGCTGCCTGCGGGAGTGATTCTCCCGTTACGATGCAGAGGCGTTGTGGCTCTCCCATTGCATGACTCCGAAATCCGAACAGCGCTTACGCGCTTTGGTCTTCGTCAAACCAGTGAGCACGGGCCTTCATGATGAGGGCGTTGATACCCTCTTCATCCAGACCAGAATCCGGTACCAGCTCAGAGAACTCGTCACCCGCCAAATCACCAAGATCATCACGCGTCTTAACACCTTTCGCTACCAGCTTCTTCAGCAGCTCATGGTCCAGACCTTCCAGAGAAATCAGCTCTTCTTCAACGCCTTCCTCTTTCATCTCTGCGATATCCGCATCGGCGCGCTTCTCCACCCACTCACGGGCACGGTTGCGCAGCTCTTCTGCCACATCTTCGTCGAAACCTTCAATAGAAGCGAGGTCTTCCACAGGCACATAGCCCACTTCTTCCACGCTCGTGAAGCCTTCAGTCACCAGCAGGTGCGCGATCACTTCTTCCACATCCAGCGCTTCGATGAACATGTTAGACAGCTTGTTGAATTCTTCGCTACGACGCTCGGACTCAGTTTCTTCCGTCAGAATATCGATGCTCCAGCCCGCCAGTTGCGACGCCAAGCGCACGTTTTGACCACGGCGGCCAATCGCGAGGCTCAGCTGATCATCCGGCACGACCACTTCGATACGGTCATTATCTTCATCGATAACTACCTTGCTCACTTCCGCAGAAGACAGCGCGTTTACGATGAAAGTAGCAGGATCTTCCGCATACTCGATGATGTCCACTTTCTCGCCTTGCAGCTCAGAAACCACCGCCTGAACACGCGAACCACGCACACCCACGCATGAAAGCACAGGGTTAACGCTTGGGTCATTGCTAAGCACGGCGATTTTCGCACGCGAACCTGGGTCACGCGCAACCGCTACCACCTCAACGATACCATCGTAAATCTCTGGCACTTCCGGCGCGAACAGAGCCGCCATAAAGTGTGGGTGCGTACGAGACAGGAACACCTGCGGGCCACGGCCCTCTTCCTTCACTTCGCTGATATACGCACGGATACGGTCGCCCACACGGAACGCCTCACGCGGAATCATTTGATCACGCGGGATCATCGCTTCAGTACGACCAAAGTCTACAATCACGTTACCATATTCAACGCGCTTCACGATACCGTTAGCAATCTCGCCCACGCGGTCTTTAAACTCTTCATACTGACGCTCACGTTCCGCATCGCGCACTTTCTGCACAATCACTTGCTTCGCAGTCTGCGCGGCAATACGGCCAAAATCGATAGGCGGCAGTTCGTCACGGATAATATCACCCACTTTTAGCTCTGGGTCTTTCTTCTGTGCATCCGCCACAAGGATTTTACTCACATCTTCAATGAGCTCACCTTCTTCGTCGCGGTCAAATTCTTCTACAACATGCGTCTGGCGATACAGCTTAATCTCACCGCTCTTTGGGTTGATATCCGCTTTAATATCATGATCTTGACCATATTTACGACGACCCGCGATTTGAATCGCCTGCTCCATCGCCTCAAGGATAATCTCCTTGTCGATATTCTTCTCACGCGCCACTGCATCCGCGATTTGGATAAGCTCAGTGCTGCCATATAAAGATTGTGCCACTACCATAATAAGCTCCTTTATTGCTGCTTTTCTTTGCGACGCATTTGCTCTGCTTTAATCAATGCGTCGGTTAATTTAAGTTTGGCGGATTGAATATTATCCAGCGCCACCGCATGGTGTTCGCCATCAATATTCATCACCACCTCATTCTCAGTCACATTCTCAATCACACCTGCATAGCGACGGCGGCCTTCAATCGGCAGAATCGTCTCCAGCTTGGCATCAAACCCGCGATAACGCTCAAAGTCTGCTTTCTTGCGCAGCGGGCGATCAATCCCCGGCGAGCCAACTTCAAGGTTATATTCGCCCTTAATAATATCTTCCACGTCCAACAACGCAGAGATAGTACGGCTCGCTTTCGCGCATTGGTCCACGGTCACACCGTCACCATTCACGCCATCCAGCATAATTTGCAGCGTCTTGCGCTTATTGCCATCGGTCATGCGCACCTGCACGATTTCCAGCCCTACAGCCTCCATCGCACCGGAGATACATGCCTCAATCGCAGCGTGTTGCGTCGTAATTGCCATTTGGTTCCTTTTAGCCAACAAAAAAGGCGCCTCTTTCGAGCCACCTCCTTAATCGAAGATTTGAATTAGCGTCCTTATATGCCTCTAGCCCTCATCGCGCAAGGAAAATCTTAAGAACACAGGCTCACGCCCCTGCTCTCCCGTTTTTTGCTCATAACGGGTGGGAACCCAATGTTCTGGCGGGCTTGTCCAATCGCTCGCACATTCCGCGCCCCATTGATAAGCACCATGACTCAGGAGCTGCTCCAACATCCATATGGAATAATCACGATGGTCTGTCGCCAAAAGCAACTCACCCGAAGGCTTGAGCAAGCGCGCAATTGCATCCAAAAACGGCTTTTGAATCAAGCGGCGCTTGAAATGGCGCGGCTTTGGCCATGGGTCAGGAAACAGCACATAACACGTATCCAAACACGCATCCGGCAAGGAGTCCATCAACAAACGTGCATCGTCCGGATAGACACGAATATTCTCGCGTGGCTCCTTATCCATCCGCATCAGCAGCTTAGCCACCCCGCCAATAAATGGCTCCGCGCCTATATAAAGTGTGTCAGGATTATGGCCCGCAATGTGATGCAAATGCTCGCCTGCACCAAAACCAATCTCCAGCGCAAGCTTTGGGGCATTAACCGCCTCTTCCACCTTTGGAGCCAGCGCGTCTGATTGCGCTCGCAGCAGCTCCTTTTGCCCATCCGTCATGTGACGGTAGCTACGTCGGCCAAAACTAGAGATGAGTCGATGGGCGCTCACGCTTACGCTCTTTTGCTATCCTCAGCGCGCACACCAAAATGGCGCTGCAGCTCTTCCACCAAGTCCAGCTTTTCCCATGTGAAGCCACCATTTTCCGTAGGCGTACGGCCGAAATGGCCATAAGCAGCGGTTTGCGCATAAATAGGATTATTCAGCTGCAAATGGCTACGGATACCGCGCGGCGAAAGATTCACCATCTGCGGCAAAATACGCTCCAACTCTTCTACATCCACATTGGCCGTACCGCCTGTGCTGATAAAGAAGGAAATCGGCTTAGATACGCCAATCGCATAAGAAAGCTGAATCGTGCAGTAATCCGCCAAGCCAGCACCTACCACATTCTTCGCAAGGTAACGTGCGGCATACGCAGCAGAACGGTCCACCTTGGTGGGATCTTTCCCAGAGAATGCACCACCACCATGCGGCGCCGCTCCACCATAGGTATCCACGATAATCTTGCGGCCCGTCAGACCAGCATCGCCATCCGGCCCACCAATCACAAACAGTCCCGTTGGGTTTACATACAGCTCATCTTCGCTTGGCATCCAGCCTTCTGGCAGCACTTCCTGCACCACATTGCGCACCGCATCACGAATCTCTTCTTGGCTGATATATTCCGCATGTTGGGTAGACACCACCACAGAAGACGCACGCACTGGCACACCATTCTCATACACCAAGCTCACTTGGCTTTTCGCATCCGGCTCCAAAAACGGCACTTGCTTGCTATGGCGCAGCTCAGAGAGACGTTGCAAAATGCGGTGAGAATATTGAATTGGAGCTGGCATCAGCTCAGGCGTTTCTTTGCACGCAAAGCCAAACATAATCCCTTGATCGCCCGCACCTTCATCCTTCGCACCAGCAGAATCTACGCCCTGCGCAATATGAGAAGACTGCGCATGCACATGATTTTCAAAGGAAAGCTTCTCCCAATGGAAGCCTTCTTGCTCATACCCAATTTTCTTCACGGTTTCGCGCGCGATACGCTCCATATCATCCGCAGTCACTGCCTCAGCGCCACGGCGCTCACCACCGACTACAACACGGTTAGTCGTCGCAAACGTCTCAATCGCCCCACGACACTCTGGTTCCGCCGCAATCAGCGCATCCAAAATCGCATCCGAAATTTGGTCGCACACCTTATCTGGGTGACCTTCTGACACAGATTCACTGGTGAAAATATAACGATCGCGCTGGGCGTAATGGGCTTGAGACATGACTGCTCCTATCAAAAATTCACATTACAGGTAAGAGCACGCAGAGAATCACTCTGCAGCTTAGTCCGGTTTTGCGCATGTGCGCGGTGGCCGCCAAGCATAAAAATGCCCACCTGGTCTTATATGCTTATATAGAAAGAGTAGAGACGTGCGTCAAGCTACGATTACGCAGCGTCGCTGTTACTTTCATCTTCTGCTACTGATTTCACCAAATCGAAGATGCGCTTACGCACCACTGGGTTTTCGATACGGTAATAGGCACGCATCATCTCTAGCGTTTCACGGCTAGAAAGCTGCTCATGCTGGAAGCTTGGGGCATCTGGCTCGGCCATACCAGCAGAAGCCACCTTACCGTCTGAATAATCTTCAAAAAAGTAAGAAATCGGCACGCCCAGAATACGCGCAAAATCATACAAACGGCTAGAACCCATACGGTTTGCACCACGCTCATATTTCTGAATTTGCTGGAAAGTCACCCCGATTGCGTTACCCAACGCCTCTTGGCTCATACCTAAAATCGTACGCTTGAGTCGCAGACGTTTACCAACATGGACATCTACGGGATGTGGACCGTTCTCTGACATATTATTTTTGATTCCTTAATTTTGAGTAAGATATAGTGCAAACTTTTCCCCATGCAAGGCTTTTTACGGCCTTGTTACATACATATTGCGTCGCACCATCCCAAGCCCGCATAGAATTAATAAATACCAGTAGGTTGTGTTTCCAAAAAAACGATACATCGTTTTGCTACTTTTTGCACCCATAACCTCCACGTCAAAAGCAAGGGTTTCTCCCAGTTTTGTTGTATATGCGAGACGCCCATCTGGCATGTATATGGCCGAGACCCCCGTATTAGCCGCACGAAGCACCGTCACCCCCTGCTCTATGGCTCTAAAGCGCGTCATTTCAGCATGTTGATAGGGCCCTAAGCTATCCCCGAACCACGCATCATTCGTCAAATTAATCATTAAATCCGCGTTGGTATTCGCATATTGTGGATAAACTATCTCGTAACAGATTAGCCCATGTAATTTTGGTAATGATGGCGCAGTGAATTCACGCGGCTGTTCTCCCAATGAGAATGCTCCAATTCCCGGCGCTATGCGATCCATGGGCAAATATTCACTCAGCGGCACATATTCACCAAAAGGCACCAAATGCTGTTTGTCATAGCGCGCAACAATCTCACCGAGATGATTGATAAGCAGCATACTATTCCAGAATGCTTCGTCCTCACTGTAAACCGCACCCGTCAGAAGATATTGCCCCTCCGATAGAAACGAGACCGTATCCGCCAACCACTCAGAATCCGCATATACAGTATAGGGAATGGCCGTCTCGGGCCATACCACCAAGTCAATCCGCTCCAACCCCGCTTTAGACGAAAGGCTTACCAACCGTCGCATCGTCTGCGCCATATAGGCAGGCTCCCATTTCAAGGATTGAGAAATGTTTGGCTGCACCACCCGCGCCGTCATACCCAGTGGGCGCGTTTCATAGCTCCGCAGATGCGGCAGAATCATAGCAACCACAATCGGCAGCACCGCCCAAACCGCGACATGCCACCACCGCTTGGAACATAGCAAACTCACCGCCCAAAACATCAACAGCAGCCCAAGCCCAAACACGCCAATATACGAAACACCCAAATCCAGCCCTGGCAGTCCAGCCGAGGCATAGCCCGAAAGATTCCACGGGAACCCCGTAAGAATAGTGCTGCGCAACCACTCAGTCAGACTCAGCAGCCCAGCAAACAAAAAGATAGAATCGGCTTTTACTTTGGTGCGAATCCAAACATAGGCCGCCCCCATCAACGCAAAAAAGAGCGCCAGCCCTCCCGTGAGACCAAGCAACGAGAATGGCAAAAGCCATGCAAATTGCTCCGCATCCACCAAGAGCGCATTGGAAATCCAGTAGGTTCCGCCCAAGAAAAACCCGAAGCCATAAAACCAGCCACGCCAGAAGCCTTGGCGCAATCGTTCAGCTGATTGTAACTGGCAATAAAACACGCACAAAGACGGGACAATAAAGACAAACAACGAAAACGGCGCAAAACACAGTGTAAAGAGCGCACCCGCCACCGCATTCAGCAGCGCACCACGCCAACCCGCCTGCCGCTTTGCCCAAGCAACGGCTTTCTCAAGCTTTGCAATCATGAGACTGCTTTAGTTTATTCTTCTTTCGGTGTGAAGTTCCGAGTGATTTTTACTCGGTAAATTCGGCGCGGGTCAGCAGAGAGAATCTCGAACTTCACCTGCCCATCATGGTATTGAATCACCTCGCCCTTGGTTGGCACGCGCCCAAGCTCCGCGAATATCAGGCCACCAATCGTATCATATTCATCGTCATCACCTTCATCACGAAGAGCGCAGCCAAGCGTCTCTTCCAAGTCGTCAATCTCGATGCGGGCATCCGCCACGAGCGTATTCTTGCCCTTCCACTTCAGCTCTAGGTCTTCCTCACGGTCATGCTCATCACGAATATCGCCGACCAGCTCCTCGAATACATCTTCCATGGTCACCAAGCCATCGGTCCCACCATATTCATCAACCACA
>CAYFFN010000040.1:0-11875 GCA_964342335.1 uncultured Azospirillaceae bacterium | reverse complement strand
CCGTATGAATGTCATTCTCCAGATCATCCTTGAGCGGCCACATCGCATATTTCAGCTTGCCTTGGACATACGTCTCCAACAAAGCCAAATTAAACACGTCTGGATAGGCTTGCACAATTTCCGGTCTTTGTTGCGTTTTCCTATATGCCGCTCCCATACGCCCCGCTGCAGCGTAGCCCGAAAGCATCGTATTAAGAGCCGCCAGCATACTCCCGTCCATAAGGCTCTGCCCAGCAATCCCAGTCGCACACAAACCAGCCAAGACGAAACTCGTATCCCATCCCGTATCCAACTTAACATGCTTATGGGCGACAGCACTATTCAGAAAATGTGCCGAGTCTGGGTGTTGCTCCGTATTTAAATTTTTTGCCAACTCCGCAAAAAAGGCCCCGCGCTCAGCGGGCTGGATATCTTGCAACTGCTCATGCACCAACAAAGCATTCTCAAAAGAAGTTTTCACATCGTCAGAATCATGCCCGTTTAATAAGTCCCTCAACTGAATAAACGCTTGCCGCTCATGGCGGCTGACCTCTTGCTTCATAAGCAAGCCCGCATATTCATTCAGCCGGTCCACATAATTTGAGCGTAGCAAGCGCCCATTCACCATCGCCTCATACACGCAGCGCGGCATCAGCCCATCATGCCGGTCTTCGGGCAAAAGGCTCAGCAATTGGTTCACTTGATTATGAATAGTCTGACTCATCGCCCGCAAATCTATGCGATTGACCAAATTCTGTGTGTGACGGTTTGATGAAGATATCACCATTGCAGCGCAAGAAAATCCTTGCCTTTCAAACCAAAAGGACTATATCTGCCCCTCCCCACGCAACTGGGGAACATGATTAACTCTAACCGTTTGATTCTTACGTTAAAGAATTAGGGGCATCCCCCCTCTCAAAAGGTAATTATTATGTCAGGCAGTTCAGCCCTCCTCCTAGAAGCATTAGAAGCAGAAGAGCAGTTCTCTACGAACGAAGACTTCGCAGCACTTCTGGAAGAATCATACGAAGACACCCCAAGCGAAGGTAGCGTTGTAAAAGGCGTTATCGTTGGTATCGAAAACGAATTCGTTATCATGGATGTAGGTGTAAAATCTGAGGGTCGTATCCCTCTGAAAGAATTCACCGAAGCAGGGAAAATCCCCGAGCTCGCGATTGGTGACGAATTCGATATTTACGTAGAACGTTTCGAAGACCGTCACGGCGAAGCGCAACTCAGCCGTGAGCGTGCAGTACGCGAAGCAGGCTGGAACACGCTCGAAGTGAAATGGAAAAACAACGAGCGCGTGGATGGTACCATCTTCGGCCGCGTTAAAGGTGGTTTCACCGTAGACGTAGAAGGCTCTGTAGCCTTCCTGCCTGGTTCTCAGGTGGATGTACGTCCTATCCGTGACGTTACCCCGTTGATGAACGTAACTCAGCCCTTCATGATCCTGAAAATGGACCGCAAGCGTAGCAACATCGTTGTATCACGCCGTGCCATCATGGAAGAGTCACGCAGCGAGCAACGCGATGAGTTGTTGGAAAACATCCAAGAGGGCGTTGTCCTCGAAGGTATGGTGAAGAACATCACCGATTACGGTGTGTTCGTTGACATGGGCGGCGTTGATGGCCTGCTCCACGTGACCGATATCTCTTGGAAACGTATCAACCACCCATCCGAAGTCTACAAAGTGGGCGACACCATTAAAGTGATGGTGACCAAGTTTGACGAGAAAACCAAGCGTATCAGCTTGGGCGTGAAACAACTGGAAGAAAACCCATGGGATGGCCTCGAGGCACAATTCCAAGTGGGCGCACGCTTCAAAGGTAAAATCAGCAACATCACCGATTACGGCGCATTTGTTGAGCTGGATAACGGCGTTGAAGGTCTCGTACACGTGTCCGAGATGAGCTGGACCAAAAAGAACCAACACCCAAGCAAAATCGTCAACCAAGGCGAAGAAGTGGAAGTGGAAGTTCTCGATGTGGATCTCGCGAAGCACCGTATCAGCCTTGGTATCAAGCAGTGCCAAGAAAACCCATGGAACCAGTTCGCTGAGAAATTCCCAGTGGGTACCGAAGTGGAAGGCGAAGTTCGCAACATCACTGACTTTGGTCTGTTCGTAGGCCTCGAAGGTGATATTGACGGTCTCGTACACCACTCTGATATCAGCTGGAGCGAGCCAGGCGAAGAAGCTATCAAAGCCTACAGCAAAGGCGACACCGTTAAGGCGAAAGTCCTCTTGCTGGATGCAGAGAAAGAGCGCATCAGCCTCGGTATCAAACAACTGGATGGTGAACGTGCAGAGCAGTCTGTGTCTGGCTTTAGCCGTGGCGCAGTCGTAACCTGCGAAGTGACCTCTGTTCAAGGCGATGGCCTCGAAGTGAAGTTTGGCGATGAAGGCGAGCATACCGCATTCATCAAGAAAATTGACCTCGCGCGCGAACGTCAGGAACAACGTCCAGATCGTTTCGCGAACGGTGATCGCCTCGATGCGAAGGTAACTTCGGTCGATAAGAAAACCGGTCGTCTCAACCTCTCTATCAAAGCGCTGGAGATGGATGAGCACAAAAAAGCTATCAAAGAATACGGTTCTTCTGATAGCGGTGCGAGCCTTGGTGATATCCTTGGTGCAGCACTCAACGACGCTAAAGACAGCAAGAAGTAAGCTGGTTTTAGCGTGAAGAACGCCGATCATTTGTTAGACCGGGCCCGCCTGAAACAGCAGGTTATGCGCTGGCGCACCGCCACTCTGGTGGTGCTGCTAGCGGCGGGCTTGGTCTTTCTGACCGACGCAAATGCACCTCTCAACTCCCACCGTCCCCATATTGCACGCGTCTCAATCGAAGGCATTATCGTAGATGATATCCTCCGCGATGAAATGCTCGAAGAGTTACGCGACGACGACAACGTCAAAGCCGTCATCGTGCGCCTCGACACCCCCGGCGGCACAGGCGCAGGCGGACAACAACTCTACCAATCGCTAAGCGAAATCGCAGAAGAAAAGCCCGTCGTCGCCGTGATGCGCACCATGGCCACCTCTGCCGGCTACATGACCGCCATCGCCGCTGACCACATCGTCGCGCAAGAAAGCACCATCACCGGTTCCATCGGCGTGATTCTGCAAAGCTTCAACATCGAAAAACTTGCCAAAGAATACGGCGTCGAGCCCATCACCATCAAATCCGGTGAGAATAAAGGCGCTCCGTCTTACTTCGAAGGCATGACCAAAGAACAACGCGCCATTCTTCAAGGCGTGATTGATGACTTCCATAATTACTTCGTCACTATCGTAGCCGAAAACCGTGAGCTGGATAAAGCCGAGCTTGCCAAACTGGCCGATGGTCGTGTCTTCTCAGGCCGCCAAGCACTCGAGCTAGGACTCATTGATGAGCTGGGCAGTGAGAAGCAAGCACTCGCATGGCTAGAAGAAAATAAGAACCTAGACACCGATACCGTGATTGACCACGAACCGAATTACGAGCCCGAGCAATGGTGGCAGAATGTCAAACAAATTTTTGGTGGAAATCCTCTAGAATTTCCCTCACTTGGACTTGACGGACTGCTTCTTATCTGGCAACCTCGCGCCGTATTTAGTCATTAACAACCATAGAAAAAATAAAGAGAATTGACATGACAAAGTCTGAACTGATCCAACGCTTAGCGAAGAAATACCCTCACCTGTACCAGCGCGATATCGAAGTGCTTGTTTCTACCGTTCTCGGTGAAATCAGCAACGCACTGGCAGACGGTAACCGCGTTGAGCTACGTGGCTTTGGTGCATTCTCCGTACGCAAGCGCGAAGCACGCGCAGCGCGCAACCCAAAGAACGGCGAAGTAGTGAATATCGGTGAGCGTCACGCGATCTATTTCCGTACCGGTAAAGAACTGCGCGAGCGCATCAACAAAGATAGCTAAGCTTGTCTAGCATCACGATAAAAAATTGCGGCCTCAATTCTACAGAAGCAGTTGAGGCCGCAACTGTATCTGGCGCAGATTTTCTGGGCTTCATCAGCTACCCGCCCTCACCGCGCCATGTCAGCGCAGAGCAAATAGCAACCCTCACCGCAGATATCCCCGCAAACATCGCGCGCGTACTCGTTTTAGTAAATCCCTGCAACGCCACCATCGAACAGCATCTCGCAGTATGGACCCCAACCCATTTGCAACTGCACGAGGACGAATCGCCCGAGCGCTGCGCCGCGCTCAAAGCCGAGTTTGGCTTACCTATTATTAAAGCCCTACCCGTCGCAAATGCCGACGATATCGAGGCCGCACGCGCCTACGAGTCCGTCGTCGATTTTCTCCTCTTCGATACCAAAGCCCCCGCAGGCGAAGTCTCCGGCGGCACAGGCCGCAGCTTTGACTGGTCGCTCCTCACCGGAAAAACCTTCACAGTGCCGTATTTCCTCTCTGGCGGAATTGCATCAGAAAACGTCGCCGAAGCCCTCCGCATCAGCGGCGCCACCGCGATTGACATATCCTCTGGCCTTGAATCCTCCCGTGGGGTAAAAGACCCCGAGAAGATTCGTCAATTCAACCAAACGGTACGCAAGCTATGAGTTTCTCTGGCCATAACAACCATATGCGCAGCACCCCCGATGCCGATGGGCATTTCGGCATTTACGGTGGCCGCTACGTGGCAGAAACCCTCATGCCGCTTATCCTTGAAGTCGAGAAGGCGTATCTCTCTCTGCGCGATCACCCTGAGTTTCAGGAGCAGCTCGCCTATTATTTCAAACATTACACCGGCCGCCCAAGCCCGCTCTATTTCGCTCAGCGTCTTACAGAACATTGCGGCGGCGCGAAGATTTATTTCAAACGCGACGAGCTGAACCATACCGGCGCGCATAAAATCAACAACTGTATCGGCCAGATTCTACTCGCCAAACATATGGGCAAAAAGCGCATCATCGCCGAAACAGGCGCAGGCCAGCACGGCGTAGCGACCGCGACTGTCTGCGCGCTAATGGGCCTCAAATGCATCGTCTATATGGGCGCCAAAGACATGGAGCGTCAAAAGCCAAACCTCTTCCGCATGAAGCTCCTCGGCGCAGAAATCGTCTCCGTCACCGCAGGCAGCGGCACACTCAAAGACGCGATGAATGAAGCCCTGCGCGATTGGGTCACCCATGTCGACGACACCTATTACCTCATCGGCACCGCCGCAGGCCCGCACCCCTTCCCGCTTATGGTGCGTGATTTCCAGTCCGTCATTGGCCACGAAGTGCGCGAACAAATGATGGAAGCCGAAGGCCGCCTGCCCGACTCACTCGTGGCATGCCTCGGCGGTGGCTCCAACGCTATCGGCCTCTTCGCGCCGTTTGTCGATGATGCAACCGTCAAGATGATTGGCGTCGAAGCCGCAGGCAAAGGAATAGCAACCGGCCATCACGCCGCCTCCCTCACCGCCGGTGAGCCGGGCGTACTCCATGGCAACCGCACTTATTTACTGCAAGATGAAAACGGCCAAATCAAAGAGGCCGATTCCATCTCCGCAGGTCTCGACTATCCCGGCATCGGCCCCGAGCATGCATGGCTCAAAGACACCGGCCGCGTGAGCTACGTGAGTGCCACCGATGAGGAAGCACTCGAAGCCTTCAAACTCTGCGCAGAGAAAGAAGGCATCATCCCCGCCCTTGAGCCATCCCATGCCCTAGCGCATGTGCTCAAGCGCGCGCCTGAACTTCCTAAAGACCACTTGCTGGTGATGAATCTCTGCGGCCGTGGCGACAAAGATATCTTCGCTGTAGCCGATGCGCTGGGAGTCACGCTATGAGCAGCCGCCTAACCCAATGCTGGAACGCCCTAGGCGAACAAACCGCCTTCGTCCCGTTCATCATGGCCGGTCACCCACACCCCGATGTCACGGTTGACCTGCTCCACGCCCTCGTAAAATCCGGCGCGGATGTTATCGAGCTTGGCGTGCCCTTCTCCGACCCGATGGCCGACGGCCCCACCATCGAAGCCGCAGGCCATGTCGCCCTTTCGCATGGCGTATCGCTCGCAAAGGTGCTGTCGCTGGTGGCAGAATTTCGCCAAACCAATGGCACCACCCCCATCATTTTGATGGGCTACTACAACCCCATCTACCGTTTCGGCGCAGAGGCCTTCGCGCAGGAAGCGGCTAAAGCAGGCGTCGATGGCTGTATCGTCGTAGACCTCCCGCCCGAAGAGATGGACGAACTCGCGCCGCATCTCGATGCAGCAAGTATCGCCCCCATCATGCTCGCCACCCCAACTTCTGATGCCGAGCGCCTAGAAAAAATGAGAACTTACGCCAAGGGCCATCTCTATTATGTAGCGGTCACAGGCGTGACAGGCTCCGCCTCTGCGGATTATTCCAAGCTTGCAGACCAACTCACGGAGCTACGCAAAGTCATCGACCTTCCCGTGACCGTTGGCTTCGGCATCAAAACACCTGAAGACGCTAAAATCGTCGCCGCACTCACCGAGGGCGTCGTCGTTGGCTCTGCGTTAGTGAAAGTAATTGATGCCAATAAAGATCAGCCAACCGCAACATTGTGCGAAGCTGTATCCACTTTCAGCGCGTCACTCGCTTCGGCTTGCAAATAAGCTCCCAGCCGCTCGTCTTCCTCAAACAACGCCCACGCCTCATCAAAACTGCGCGGTAAATTCTCCAACTCCGGATGATTCCGCTCGCGCGCATCGCCGTAAATGCATTCCGGCAATTCCGGCGCCTCTTGCAAGCCGTAGAGGATACCCGCAAGCACCCCACTCAGCACCGCAGCACAATCGGCATGCGCGGCCGCTAAGCGATGCTCAATATGCCGATACGGGCTTGGCGTCTCTGGCGCGGGCAAGCGAATCGGCGTGGTGCGGTTATTATTCCCCCACGCATATTTGCTCGGCGTATGCTTCTCCCACTCCGTATAGCGCTCATAGGAAACTGCATCCGGCGCGAAGAGAACCATACTCGCAGGCATCATCGCCAGCAGTCCCGCAATCGCATGGGCGAGCGGGGCAGATAACTCCTCGTCTTCATCTTTCGAAAAGACATTATCACCCGCTGCATTCTCCAAATGCACATGCGTGTGCAACGCACTGCTTGGCTGATCATCAAACACGCGTGGGGTGAAGTCCAACACCCAGCCTTGCGCAGTAGCCCATGCCTCCAGATGCAAACGAAAGGCACGCATACGCGCAATAGCCTCCATCGGCTCCAAGATAGGCAGGCACACCTCAAACTGGCTGCGCCCCTCTTCCTCTTTCAGCGCCTCAATCTCCGCGCCATTCTCACGCAAAAGATTGCGCAACATGCGCCAGTCTGCATCACTCGGATACACCGGACTGCGCTTCGCATCATGCAGATAAAATTCGACCTCGAACCCAATTTTGGGCACGAGGTCAAACTGGTCTTTCAGTGTGGCCGTTAGGGCTTCGACTGTAGAATCAAATGCTGACACAGCTTACGCAGCGACTTCCGCCTCCAGCCATTCCACCAGCTTCGATTTAGGCACAGAGCCCACTTTCGTCGCTTTTGGCTGACCGTCTTTAAACAGAATCATCGTCGGAATACCGCGCACATTATACTTCGTCGGCGACTCAGGGTTCTCGTCGATATTTACTTTCACTACGGTCACTTTGTCCGCCATATCGCCTGCAATCTCATCCAAGATCGGTGCAAGCTGCTTACAAGGGCCGCACCATTCCGCCCAAAAATCCACCAAAATCGGGCCGGATGCTTTCAATACTTCGCTTTCAAATTGGTCGTCTGATACATGTTTTGCAGTCATGGTAATCTCCTTATTATGACTAAAATGTAGGCCAACTTTGCTGCGATGCAAGCGCTTTGCATGGGTTTTCTACAGCCAGTCTAAACGCTGCGCCTGTGTCCACAAAATCGCCGCACGAATCTCCTGCTCAGGATACGCCCGCAGCATCATGCCTCGATACGCTTCCAGCTGCGCACGGTAATGCGCGGGAATATGCTCCTCGGCAGGCGCAATCCCCGTTTTAAAATCGATAATGTCATAGCCGCTCGCACGTGCCACCACACAATCTATAATGCCGTAATGCTCACCACTACGCACCGCCACCTCATAGCGCGTATCCTCACCAAACAGAGCGGATAAATCCGCATGGCCAAGCAGCGCGAACATCTCCTCATAAATCGCCTCAAACGTTTGCTCGTCAATGCCAGCACCACACACCGCCTTCGCCAACGCCAAGCTACGGCGTGGTGCTGGTAGTGGCGCGAGCAACTCAATGAGACGGTGCCGCAACGTCCCCATATCACTGCTCACCACTTCCCCCACCGTTTCGTAGACCTCCACCACATGCTCTCCTGCACCTGATGGATTCTTCATTCTTTCCGGAGCCACTATCTCTAACGGCTGCTCCAATGCATCAGGATACGTCTTCACCGCAGCAGCCGTTTCCTCTTTGGCCACGCCATAGACATCGCCGCACTCATAAATAAGCGCCCCCTCTTCTTCTCGCGCTTCCATGGCCTGTAGCTGCGTCTTCGCCATGGCGTACCAACTTGCCTCATTCACATTTTTCGTATTGCTATGCCCTGCCACAATCAACCAGTCGCGCGCGCGCGTCATCGCAACATACAGCAAGCGCAACGACTCCTCCGCATCTTTGCGACGTGCTTTATCCAACGCCTTCGCAAACACATCCGCACGGTATTTCGCAAGCGGCGCATAAAGCGGAACACCCGAATCCTCATCAAAAAATAACGTGTCTTTATTCGTCTTCACGCTCGTTGTATCCGGCAAAAACACAATCGGCGCCTCCAACCCTTTCGCGCCATGCACGGTCATAATACGCACCTCATTCGCACCCGCGCCCGCACGCTGCACAATGGATACATCACTCTCGGAAAACTGATGCAGAATCATCGTCAGGCTCGCCCCTGCACGGTCGCATTCGCCGCGCATATAGCGCATGAATGCATGCAGCACTTCCCCCGCCTCCGCACGATAAAACGGCATGTATAACCGCTCAAAATGCCACTGCGAAAACAGCCTATCAAAGAACGCACCAACCGCTAACGTCTCTGCCCATTCCCGCAGCTCATTCAACTTCGCAACGATGGCAGCATCCCCTTTCGCACGCAGCGCATCCCACACGCTTCCCACACGTCCGTGGCACAGCTCGAACAGCGCCTCTTCGCCCATACAAAGCATTGGCGATTTGAGCACGCAGGCCAAGCTATAATCATCCTCCGGCAACAGCGCCCATTGGCACAGCGCGATAATATCCTGCACCATCAAATGCGACGAAAGCTGTAAGCGATCCGTCCCCGCGAGCGGCACACCGCCGCGTTTGAGTGTGCGCGCCAATTCATGCACGAATGTGCTACGCGAACGCACCAAAATCAGAATATCTTTCGGCTGAATCGGACGCCCCGCGCTCGGCAACATCACTTGGCCACCCAGCCAGGTTTTTATCTGCTGCGCAATTTGCTCTGCCAGCGCACTCCCCGCCGATTGCTGCACCTCATAGCGCAACGGCAAAGAGAACGGCTCCACATCCGGTACTTCCGGCTTCACCACCAACGGCCAGCACTCCACACGCCCCCACTCGTTTGCGCGATGCACCCCATGCGAAACCGCATCATCGCTATACTGTAAAGAGTAGCGGCGCGAAGGCTCCGCAAACAGCCCATCTACCACATCCAACACTGCCTGCGTACAACGGAAGGAACGCTCCATTCGCACTGTCTCCAAACCCGTCTCCGATTGCGCATTACAGTAGGTTTCCAAACGTGCTTTATGGGCCGAAATTTGCGCTGGCTCAGCGCCTTGAAACCCATAAATAGATTGCTTCACATCGCCCACCACAAACACGGTTTTCCCGTCCGATTGACTGATATATTCCTCGCATAATTTCAGAATAATTTCCCATTGCTCGGGGCTGGTATCCTGCGCCTCATCCAGCAGCAAATGGGCGATGCGGCGATCCATTTTATACAACACCCACGGCACCATGTCCGAACGTTCCAACAGCCTTAATGTCGCCTCAATCAAGTCATCAAAATCGAGGGCATTATGTGCCTGCTTCTGCTGCTCATAAAGCCGGCTCATTTCCTGCGAGAGCGTCACATAAGCATGCGAAAGCTTGGCGAGCATCGCGCGCTTTTTCGCCTCTTCAAACCGCAAAATCCGTTGCCCCTCATCGATGAAAACATCCTCTATTTCCGGCCATGCCTCCACGCATTTTTTGGTCGCCGCCTTCGCGCGAATTTCGTCCTCATTCTTTTTGAGAAACACATTCCGAAATGCCTGATATTTCCCCTCGTCCCAATCATGCACCGCAAGCCATTCGCGAAGCACTGGCACAAGCGTCTGCTCCTTCGCCGTGCCATACTGCGCGAGCGTATCCGCGAATTGCTGCAACACACCGTGCTTCTCCTGCGTCGCATCTATAAAAGCGGCACCCACATCCGCCCCATCCTCCTGCTCGCACACCGCATCAATCTGACGATGTAATGCATCCTCTCCTTGTGCCTCGCGCACCGCTTGGCGAAGCGCATGACGGTTATTCACCATCAAGCCGAGCACGTCTTCAATCGCGCCATCTCCCATATGCTGCGCGAAACATTGCATCGCTTCGTTAAGCCGCGACTCCTTCGCAAAGCGAGACTGGCGAAACAACCCCGATGCAGCATTCTTCAACAACCGCTTGCTCGCGGCTTCCTCAATCACCGTAAAGTGCGGCGCAATCCCCGCCTCTAGTGGGAAGCGTTGCAACATATCCTGACAAAACCCATGGATGGTCGTGAAATGCATTTTATGCGGCGCATCACTCAACTGTAAGAACAACGATCGCGCGCGCGTGAGCATTGCTTCGCTCGGCGCCTCACCACAGCTTTCCTCTAGCGCCGCACGCAGCGCGGTATCATCTAATTCCAACCAACCTCGCGTCGTGCGCAGCACCCGCTCGCGCATTTCCGCCGCGGCATTATTCGTAAAGGTGATACAAAGAATGGATTCCGGGGCCGCCCCCGCCAATAAAAAACGCACATATCTTTGCGTCAAAACCTTGGTTTTTCCGGTCCCCGCATTCGCCCCAACCCATATATTCTTATGATTATCAGATGCTTGAATCTGAGCCAGCACGGTATCTTCTAAGCTCATACGCTGCATAAAAAACCGCTTCCCGTTAGGACTTTTTTAACTGTTATAACGTATTCTAGTCATTATGACACAGATTGAACATATCAGCTTTGCACAGAGTGGAGACACGAATGTGCACTTTATTCCCAGCCTGTTTAACGACACGCTGAAGCTCCTCTTTGAGGCGCATAATTACTTCGATTTCGAAGGCAGCGCCGAACAAGAGTTGCTGCCCGAAGCACAGCAGCTCGTTTTCGCCAACGAGATGTCACGCGTCACCATGCGCCTGACGAGCGTGATGGCATGGCTCATGATTCGCAAAGCCCTACATGAAGGCTCTATCGACGGGCTAGAGGAACATATCCGCGAGACGTATGGCCTTGAGGGTCAAGAAATATGCCTCGTAGACACCCATTCCCATCACGGCTTCTTGCCGGAATATATGGTCTATTTGCTGGAGAAAAGCTTGCTGCTCTATCAACGCGTACTGCGTATGGATGAGCAAGAGACGCAGCCACCTTCATGGATGGTGCATCACTCCGAGCAACTCTCTCTCATGTAATCCCATTCCGCCTCACGCTCCAAATGCGTGTAGTCAGAATAATTGCGTGCAAAATCCGGCCGCGGGTTCACACGAAACACCATTTCACCTGAGTCCAATGTGCGATGCCACTCGGTCAGCCATTGCTCCATCGCCGCTAACAGCGCTGGCCAATCACACTCCACCCTGTCCAGAATCCGCGCGAAGTCTTTGCGCTCGCATTTATCCACGCGGCCTGCAATCTTCCAATATTCACCCATCT
>CAYFFN010000039.1:0-11953 GCA_964342335.1 uncultured Azospirillaceae bacterium | reverse complement strand
GGCAGCGATTTTGATTTCGGGCACGAGCTCCTTCAGCTTGGCGTGTAGTTCCGCCATATGTTCAATGCGTGGTGTGACGACAAAACTTTTACCACCGCGATGGTATTCGCGCATGAGTGCCTCGCGCGTGACGAGGTCGTCAAACGGCATCACAAAGCTGCGAATGGCGAGGCGATCCACCGGCGGGGTGGTGATGAGCGAAAGGTCGCGCACGCCAGAGAGTGACATTTGCAAGGTGCGAGGGATGGGCGTGGCGGTGAGGGTGAGTACGTGAATGTTGTGGCGCAGCTTTTTGAGGCGCTCTTTCTGGGCGACGCCGAAATGCTGCTCTTCATCGACAATCATCAGGCCGAGCTTTTGGAATTGCACGGTTTTGCCCAGCAAGGCATGGGTGCCGATCACGATATCGACTTTGCCTTCTTCCATAAGCTGTTTGGTCTCGGCGGATTCGCTGGCGCTTACCATACGTGAAAGCTGGCGGATGCTGATGGGCATATCCTTAAAGCGTTCTTTGAATGCGTGATAATGCTGGCGAGCGAGCAGGGTGGTTGGAGTAATAATCGCAACTTGTACTGGCTGTTCGGCTGCCACTGCTGCAAAGGCTGCGCGCATGGCCACCTCGGTTTTGCCAAAGCCGACATCGCCGCACACCAAGCGGTCCATCGGGTGGCCGGATGCCATATCGCCAAGCACATCGCTGATAGAGGTAAGTTGGTCATCCGTCTCGGGGTAAGGGAAGCGGTTGCAGAATTCTTCATAGAGCCCGTGAGGGGGAATGAGTGCGGGGGCTTTGCGCATGGCGCGCTTGGCGGCGATGGCAAGTAGTTCCTCTGCCGCGACCTTCATGCGCTCTTTTAGTTTGGCTTTACGCTTCTGCCATGAGACGCCGCCGAGCTTGTCGAGCATGGCATCGCCGCCTTCACCGAAGCGGCTGAGCATATCGATATTCTCTACGGGCAGGAATAGGCGGGCTTCCTCTGCGTAGGTGAGTTTGAGGCAATCATGGCGGTTGCCGTTCACTTCGACGGTGACGAGCCCTTCAAAGCGACCAACACCAAATTCTTTATGCACCACAAGGTCGCCTTCGGCGAAGTTGGCCATCTCGGCCATGAAGGCCTCCGACTTGCGCTTGCGCTTTTGGGTGCGGATGATGCGTTCACCCAGCACGTCATATTCGCTGAGGATGAGCCAGTCGCCATCCACAAAGCCTTGCTCGATAGGCAACACGCATAGCCCCACTTGCCCTTGCTTGAGAGAGAGACGTTCACTCCATTTATCTAAAGTAATAGGCTGAAAGCCATGTTCTTTGAGCATGGACTGCATGCGATCCATGCTGCCGGCGCTGTTGCAGGCAAAGAGGGTGAAGCCTTTGCGGCTGCCGACTGTCTCTTGCAGCGCTTGCCAGACATTGCCATCTGGTTTTTGGCGTTCGCTGGCATAGTTGGGCGAAACCACATAGCCGTAATCTGCGTAGAGGCTCGCTTCTTCGGGTGGTTTGAATGGATTGAAGTGGAAGGCTAAATCTGTCTCCACCAAGCCAAGCAATGCGTCCTTGGTGAGATAGAGTGCTTCGGGCGGGAGTGGCTTATAGGCGCTGCCTTCTTTGCTATCAAGCGCGGCTTTGCGTGCGTCGTAATAGTCGTGTAGCAGCTCATAGCGGTCTTCAATGGTTTGGCCGCATAGATGGTCCCACACATAGAGTGCATCGGGCGCATAGGCCGCGATAGTATCTAGCTCGTCGTAAAAGAGCGGTAGCCAATGCTCCATACCGGCGTAGGCATGTGCTTCAGATACAGATTCATAAAGAGGGTCTTCTTTGGTGATGGCGCCGAAATGGTGGCGGTATTGCTCACGGAAGCGGGTGATGGTGGCTTCATTCAGCGTGACTTCGCTCACGGGCTGTAGCAGCAATTGCGCTACGGTAGACTCAGTGCGCTGGATGAGTGGGTCAAAGCAGCGGATGGATTCGACTTCGTCGCCAAACAAATCAATACGCATGCCGTATTGGTTGCCGGGCACCATAATATCGATGATGTTACCACGAATGGCATATTCACCTGGCTCCATCACTTTGCTAACACGGCTATAGCCATTGGCAGTGAGGTAGTGGTTCAGCGCGTCGTGGCTAATCTCTTTGCCTGTCTGAATGGAGAAGCTGCTTTTCGCGAGCAATGCACAAGGTGGAAGCTTTTGGGTAATGGCATTGACGGTGGTAAGGATCACGCAGTCCTTTGCCGCGCTGCCAGTGGCGAGATGGCTCAGCGTGTAGATGCGCTCGGCAATCACTTCCTGACTGGGCGAGGTGCGGTCATAGGGCAGGCAATCCCAGGCGGGGAGGGTAAGCACCTCGCGTTCGGGCATGAAGAATTGCATCGCCGATTGCATGGCGGCGAGTTCACGGTCGCTACAGCTAACATGTATGATGGGGCGTTTCTTTTTGGAAAGTAACACCATCAGCGCGCGTGCACGGCTGCTATGGGTTACGCCAAAAATGCGCTGGGATTCTGGAGGTTGCAGCATGGGTTACAGGGGGGTGTAGCTGCGGAAATTGCGGAGCTGTTCCAGCATCTCGCTATAGGCGGGGTTTGGGCAATCGTATTTGTCTGTCAGCCATGCCCAGATATCGGCATCGTCCTCATCGAGCATTGCTTCAAACAAATCCAGTGCTGGCTCATCCATCTTCTCGATGAAATGGTTGCAGTAATTGCCAAGGATAATATCCGTCTCTTTGCAGCCACGGTGCCAGCTACGGTAGCGGATACGATTCAGTCTTTCAGAATGTTGGGCTTGATGTGCTGTTTGCATGGGTTTGCCTTGCCAGTAGAAAATTGCTCGGTTACGATAGTGCAAAATAAGACAAAAACTGCTCGGTTCAAGCCTAAACTAAGGTAGGAACGACATGGAAGCTTCACAACCATCACGTAGAGGCGATGCCGCGCTGATTGTGTGTCAAAATAATCTGGAAAAACGGGTTTTTATTGATGCGGCAAGTGGTGGTGCTGAGGAATTGCTCGGTTTGAGCGAGGCGCAGCTTAAAGGCAAAAATATTGAGGATATCTTCGCCGCTCGCACCGTAGAGGCACTCAATGACTTTTTGGAATATGAAGAAGACTCCGGTGATTTGGATGAGATCTTGCCGCGCATTCGTGACATTAAGGTCGTGCGCGAGGGAAATGAGATTCCCGTTGAAGTGAAGATTGTGCGCGAGCCTGCGCGGGACCGGTTCCATTGGTTCCGTTTGATTCTGCGCGATGAAGACCATGGTATTGTGGATGCGTCTTTGCGCAAAATGCTTCAAGCGAATTTGGAAGGGCATCAGGCGCTGGATAAAATTACTGAACTGCCGGACCGTGATACGGCATTGAAAGCTATTGAGCTGACGAGTGGTTATGTGGCCAAGCAATCGCTTCAGGCGTGTTTTGCGGTGATTCGGATTGACCGTCATAGCCGTAACCATGAGGTATATGGCCGCACGGAATGTAGCTATTTGCTTCGCCATATCGCGAATGCGTGTCGTCGCAACTTCCGTTCGGACGATGTGATTTGCCGCATTAGTGAGGACTATATCGGTGTGGTGCTGTTTGATATTTCAGACGAAGCCGCGCGGATTGTGTTGAACCGTCTGCGTTGGTTTATCTCTGCGCATCGTTTGAATTTCGGCGGCAAGTCGGACTTCTCGGTTACGATTAGTGTTTCTTTCGCCAAAATTGGTGAGGACCGAGACGCACAAGTGTTAGAGCGTTGCGAAAAAGCGCTGATGGATGTGGATGAGCAAGAGCGTAACCAGCTGATTGAGCTGGACGCGGCCTAACGATGCGCGCGCCAGAGCTTGCACCGCTCTTTACCTCGGTGCTGGGCCTCAAAGGGGTGGGCGATAAAACAGCTATTGGTTTGCGTAAGCTACTCGGATTTCAGCCGAATGCACTGGCGGAAAATAAGGCCGCCGTGCCGAGTATCCGCGATTTATTGTTTCATTTGCCCTCGGGCTTGGTGGATAGGCGACATGTCTCGCAGATTGCCGAATGCGAAGATGGCAAGATGGCGACCGTGCTGGTTAAAGTCGTCAAACATAGCGCTGTGCTGCGCAATAGCCGAAAACGTATCCCGTTCCGTGTGGAGGTGATGGATAATAGCGGTGCGATGACCTTGGTGTTTTTTCAAGGCAAGCATGATTATTGGTCGAAGCAATTGCCGCTGGAGCAAGAGCGTATCGTCAGCGGCGTGGTAACGGAGAGCAAGGGCAAGCTGCAAATGGTGCATCCCGAGCTGATGGTGGAGCCATCCAAAGCGAAGGAAGTGCTGCGGCTGGAGATGCAATATCCGCTCACTTACGGCATTGGTCAGCGTGTGGTGCAAAAGCTGATGCGCCAAGCGGTCGGGAAGCTGCCCGCGCTGCCTGAATGGCTAGACGGCGAGATGCGCAAGCAACGCCACTGGCCAGACTGGAAGCAAGCGATGCAGCTCGTCCATTTTCCTAAGGACAAAGATAATCACGATGCGTTTTTGCGCTTGGCGTATGATGAGATTCTGGCCAATCAGCTAGCCCTCGCCATGGTGCGCTCGCAAAGCACGCAAAAGAAGGGGCAGGTGATTGCGGCTTCTAAGCGATTGCGTTCGGTATTGCTTGATTCGTTGCCATTTCAATTAACGCACGGACAACAGCAAGTAATTGGAGAGATGGACGATGATTTGCAAAGCGGTAACCGCATGCTCCGCTTGCTGCAGGGGGATGTGGGCTCCGGTAAAACCTTGGTGAGTGTGATGGTGATGCTTTCGGCCATTGAGGCGGGAGGCCAATGTGCGCTGATGGTGCCGACGGAACTGCTTGGGCGTCAACATTATGAATCAATTGTGAAACTGCTCACGCCGCTCAAGCTGCGGGTAGCATTCCTCTCGGGCAAAATGCCTAAGCAGGAGAAGACTGCCGTACAGGCGGAGATTGCCGCGGGTACCGTGGATGTCGTCATCGGTACGCATGCGCTCTTTCAAGATGATGTACAGTTTAAAGCGCTTGCGCTCGTGGTGATTGATGAGCAGCATCGTTTTGGTGTGAATCAGCGCCTCGCGCTCACGGCCAAAGGTGTGGAGCCACATGTGCTACTCATGACGGCAACGCCCATCCCACGTACACTGACCATGACGGCCTATGGCGATATGGAGTCCTCTCTCTTGTTGGAGAAACCTGCGGGTCGCCAAGAGATTCAAACTAAGGCCGTATCGCTGGACCGTATTGACGAGGTGGTGACGGGCTTGAAGCGTGCTATTGCCGATGGATCACGCGTTTATTGGGTATGTCCGCTTGTGGAGGAGAAAGAAGAAAGCGATGTATTCTCTGAGGAGGGAGACTTAGCTGCGGCTGAAGAGCGTTATCGCGTGTTTAAAGAAATCTTTGGGGAATGTGTTGCACTAGTGCATGGCAAGATGAAACCCGCCGAGCGCGAGCCAGAGATGCAGCGTTTCGTGCAGGGAGAAGCGGATATTCTCGTCGCCACTACGGTGATCGAAGTCGGCGTGAATGTGCCCGAAGCGACGATTATGGTGATTGAGCACGCGGAGCGTTTTGGTCTGTCGCAATTGCATCAGCTACGCGGGCGCGTGGGGCGGGGGGATAAAGCTTCTAGCTGTATCTTGCTGTATAATCCGTGTTGCAGTGACACTAGCAAGCAGCGCCTCCGCGTGATTCGCGAAACGAATGACGGCTTCCGCATCGCGGAAGAAGATTTGATGCTGCGTGGAGCGGGGGATGTGCTGGGCACACGCCAAAGCGGTCTGCCCAACTTCCGTTTTGTGAATTTAGCGGAGCATCGCGATTTGGTGCTGGCCGCTAAGGATGACGTGAAATTGATTCTGCATAAAGATGCCGCACTCGCAAGTGAACGCGGACGTGCATTGCGCCTCTTGCTCCAGCTCTTTTCTTACGATGAGTCGGTGCTATACCGCCAAGCGGGATAGGACAAACTCAGCGGCCTTTTGCGCAGGGTTGATGCCGCTGCCTTTGCCAAGTGTTTGCAGCACTGCTTCGCTTCTGGTGATCTGCTCCGCTTGTGCTGCGGGGTCATTCTTGAGTTTGAGGATCTCGCTTGCAAGATTTTCTGGCGTGCAATCCTCTTGAATCAACTCGGGGATGATGGGCGCGTTGGCGGTGATATTGATGAGATTAATGTGGTTTATCGTAATCATCTTACGCACCAGCCATACACTCAGCGGGTTCGCGCGGTAGGTAGTGATGGTGGGTACGCCCGCCATGGCGCACTCCACACTGACCGTGCCGGATTTGGCGAGCAGCATATCGCAGCGTTTGAACGCGGCTTGCTTACCTTCATCCCCCACAATGATTTCGACAGGTACGGGCCAGTGAGCGGTTTTAGTCCTTACCTTCTCTGCCAAATGCGGGCGCACGGGAAGCAGGATGGAGAGATTTGGGATTTCCTTTTTTAGAAGCTCAGCAGTGCGTTTGAAAATGGGTAAATGGCGCTTCACTTCACCTGCTCGGCTGCCTGCAAGCATGCCTATGCGATATGTATTATCGTTCTTAGCGGGTTGTTCGGTTTCGCCGCGCCATTCCCACGGGATGGGATGGCCAACATAGGCTACGTCCATTCCTTCTTTCTCAAAATAAGGCGGCTCGAAGGGGAGGATAACCATCAGCGCATCGAATAAAGCAGCGGTTTTGGCTGCGCGCTCGGGCTTGTAAGCCCAGACGGTGGGCGCGACATAGTGAATCAGCTTTCCACCATATCCTTGTTCGCGTAGCTGCTTGGCAATACGGAAGCAAAAGCCAGGGGAGTCAATGGTGATAACGCAATCGGGGTTGGCTGCCAAAATGGCGGCGACCGTTTCTTTGATGCGGCGCTTGAGTTTGAAAATATGTGGGAGGATTTCTGCAAAGCCCATCAGTGCGATGTCGGACATGGGGAAGAGGCTTTTGAGTCCTGCGCCTTCCATCAGCGGGCCACCGACGCCAATAAATTGGCTATTTACGGGGAGGGCTTGCATCAGGCGTGCGCCGAGCAAGTCGCCCGATGACTCTCCGGCGATAATGGCGAAACTAGCCATCGACGTTTATTCCTATGAGGGCGATACCTGCTTTATTAGCTGCTTCGATGACGGCGGTGCGGTTTAGGATAATGGTTTTCTGTGCTTGGATGGCGATGGCGTGTAGCCCTGCCTGTTTGCATTGCTCCACCGTATCCACGCCGATGGTTGGCAAGTCTGCGCGCAGTTCTTGCTGCGGTTTGCTGCATTTGATGAGTGTGCCGCCATTATCGTCATGGCGAATCTCGCCTGCGCGGGCAATCATGCGTTCAGTGCCTTCGAGCGCTTCGGCGGCAAGGATGGCTTTGTTATAGCATACGACCGCTTGGCCAATATCGGCTTTACCAAGTGCGATGGCCCGCGGTAGGCCATATTCAATATCTTCTTTGATAGTCTTATTTGGCTCAATGGCGCCAAGTATGCCTTCTGCTGCGAGTAGTGCGGGTGCGACATCGGCCACGCCGACGACCTTTAATCCTTCGGATTCTAGAAATTCGATAATGAAGCGGAGCAGGCTGTCATCGCCACCGAGGATTTTGCTGCCAAGTTTGGCAAGTAGTTGCGTGCCTTTGAGGTCTGGGCGCAAGCCAGAAAGGCTAGGGCGTTTGATGTGGCCTGCGAGAAGAATCTCTTCTGCGCCTGCTTTTTTGAGATGCTTGAGAATGCCGCCAATCGCGCCGATGCGAAAGCTGGTGGCGCTGCCTGCTGGATAATCTGCTGGGTTCGCGGCTTCTTCGAGTGCGATGACGTACGCGCCGCGTCCGTCTGCGATGCATTGCTTGGCGATGGAAATGGGAAGTTCGCCGCCGCCCGCGATGATGCCTAGCGGGCTAGCCATTTAGCTGGCCTTTTGTTTGGGAGTAGAGAAGGAGCGGCTGCTCTCATCGCTTAAGAATGCGAGTACTTCTTGCACTTCTACGCCGTGTTCGCCGGAAGCCGTGAAAGCCTCAACACGCTCATGTAGCGTACCTTCGCTTGCCTCAAAAAGCTGCTTATAGCTGTTGCGCAGCGCGTGGATGGCATCGCGCGTGAGGCCGCGGCGCTTCATGCCTACGATATTGAGGCCTGCGAGTTCTGCGCGTTCGCCCACTACCGAGCCGAAGGGTATAATGTCTTTTTCTACGGCAGAGAGGCCACCAATCATCGAGTAAGCGCCAATCCGTACAAACTGATGTACTGCAGCAAGGCCGCCAATTACCGCACCATCACCCACCTGTACATGGCCTGCGAGGGTTGCGTTATTGGCCATAATGACATGGTTGCCTACTATACAGTCATGCGCGACATGGGTTGCCATCATGAACAGGCAATGATCGCCTACTTTGGTGAGGCCGCCACCGCCTTCGGTTCCGGGGTTCATGGTCACATGCTCGCGAATCATGTTATGCGCGCCGATATAGAGCTCGGTTACTTCGCCTTTAAACTTCAAATCCTGCGGCTGAGTGCCGAGGGATGCGAAGGGGAAGACCTGCGTAGATTCACCGATGCTGGTATGGCCTTGCACATTCACATGGCCATGTAGCACGACATTTGCGCCGATTTTTACGTTCGGGCCAATCAGGCAGTAAGGCCCGATTTGGGCGCTAGAGTCTATGACTGCGCCGTCTTCGATAATTGCTGTTGGGTGAATCGCCATCTAGCTATTAACCGTCCATAATCATTGCGGAGTAGGTGGCTTCTGCCACTTTCACGCCATCTACTTCAGCGATGCCATCAAACTTCCAGACATTGCCGCGATTTTGCTTCACCGTGCAATGTACGCGCAGCACATCACCCGGCACGACAGGCTTGCGGAAGCGTGCGCTATCGATGGTCATGAAATAGACAATCTTGCCTTTGGACGCATCGCCCAAAGAGTGTACGACCGTCGCGCCAGCGGTTTGCGCCATGCATTCGACAATCAACACGCCCGGCATCACGGGGTGACCAGGGAAGTGGCCTTGGAAGAACGGCTCATTGATGGTCACGTTCTTGATGCCTACAGCAGCTTTGAACGGCTCAATATTCACAATCTTATCGACGAGCAGGAACGGATAACGATGCGGAATCGTTTGAATAATCTGCTCATGCGTCAGTGTTTCAAGTTCTGGGTTCAGGGTAAATTCAATAGCCATGTATACCTCTTGTTATTTCTGGATAAGTCTCTTTAGCGCAAGCGTGGTGCGATGCCAATCTTTAATCGGCTGGGCAGGGGTGCCACCATAGGCTTTTCCGGCCGGTATGTCTGCCATGACACCAGACTGCGCTGCCACTTGCGCGCCTGCACCGATATGGAGATGTCCGGCTATGCCTGATTGGCCTGCGAGAACAGCAAAGTCATCAATCTTTGTCGAGCCGGAAATGCCGGTTTGCGAAACGATAATCGCGCCGCGGCCAATTTGTACGTTATGGCCAATCTGCACGAGGTTATCGATTTTTGCGCCGAGGCCGATAATGGTATCTGGGCCTGCGCCGCGGTCGATACAGCAATTAGAACCAATTTCCACATGGTCATGGATGATAACGCGGCCAAGCTGTGGTACTTTTTCGTGTCCAGCGCCACTCATCGCGAAGCCGAAACCATCTTGGCCGATATGTACCCCGCGATGGATGCGTACATCATTGCCGATGATGCAGTGGCTCAGGGTAGTGCAGCTGCCAATGTCAGAAGCAGTGCCGATTTGCACACCATCGTAAATAACGGCGTTCGCACGGATGATGCTATCATCCCCAATCTCTACGTGCTCACCAATAAAGGCGCCAGTCTCCACCTGCACATTTTTGCCAAGTTTAGCCGTGCTAGCAATATTCGCGCGCTCGGAAATAGTGCCGTTTGATGCAGCAGATGGGTAGAAGAGTTGCGCAGCCTTTGCGTAAGCGCGGTACGGGTCTTCGCTTACCAATGCTATCGTGCCTTTAGGGGCAAGCTCTGCATATTTCGGGTGTACGAAGCAGGCGCCTGCTTTGGTGGCAATGAACTGGTCTTTGTATTTGGGGTTATCCAAAAAGCTCAGATGCTGCGGCTCGGCTTGGTTGAGAGCCGCTACATCGCTAAGCGTTGCTTGCGTGTTTTTGACATACGAAACATCTACCCCGCAATGGGCAGCGATTTCGGCGAGGGTAAAGGGGCCCTCGCAGTCAAAAAAACGACTATCAGCCATGCTTAGAAATTGACCGTTACTTTTGGTAGTTTCTTATCCAAACGGCCTAAAACTTCTGCGGTAATATCCATTTCTGGCTTGTAATAGAGCAGCGGAATGTTGGGCATCACTACAGAAATGCTTTTCTCTTTTGCGATCTCGGTCACGATTTCGCCTACGGTGTTTTGGATAGTGTCGACCGCTTGGGCTTGCGCCTTATTGAGATCGATACGCTTCTTCTGGTCTTCACGTTGTGCGGTGCTAACCGTTTTGCGGAACTCGATGAGTTTATCTTCGAATGCTTCTTGGCTGAGGATGCTGCGCTGCTTGGCCAGCTCTTGGTTGGCGTCTTGCAGCTCTTTTTCTTTCTTATTCGCTTCAGCTTGATAGGATTTTTGCTTCGCTTCTACTTGATCTTTCACAGAATTAGCTGCTTTAGCTTCTTTCATGATTTTGGCAATATCTACCACGGCAATGGTTTGCTCTGCTTTGGCAGGGGTAGCGGCAAATGCGAATGCAATAAGTGTTAAGCACAATGCAAGGTTACGGAAGGTCATAGAGTCCTCTTTTAGCTGGTTTGCGCGGCACTATGGACCAAAAAGGGCCTAAAATCTAGTGCCAAAGTTAAATTGGAAAATCTCGGTTTCGTCGTAGTTTTCCTTGAGGTAGGGCACGGCGAAATCGACGCGGATTGGGCCGAAGGGCGAATCCCATGCGATACCAAAACCGGCGGTTCCGCGAAGCGAGCCGCTATCGCGCACTTCTGGGCCTGTGTCGTCGGTATCCCATAGGCTACCCACATCGGTAAAGATGGCTCCAGAAATCCCCATTTCGTCAGGTAATCCAAGCGGGAAACGCAGCTCTGCACTGCTGGTATAATAGACATTACCGCCAAGCGCATCGCGCGTGTTGATATCACGCGGCCCTACGCCTGAATTGTTGAAGCCACGGAAGCGGCGTCCGCCAAGGAAGAAGCGTTGGTTAATCACCACATCGTCCCCCATGCCATAGATATGGCCGAGGGATCCGCCCAAGCTAAAGACATATTGCTCGGCGAGCGGATAATAATACTCACTGGCCAGTTCGTGACGGAGGAAGGTGTCATCGCCGCCGAGACCAGCAATGTCTTGGCTCGCGCGCGCATACAACCCTTCATTCGGTTTGAAGCGGTTGTCACGCTTATCGTAGGTGAGGGCATGGCCCACCAGAGAGGTCACGCGCTTACCTTCTTGCTGCTTGATGAAGCGTGAGGCGTTGTTATCGATATCGGTAATGTTACTCTCTTCAAAGGCGTAGCGGACAGAGTGTTTAAGATATTCACTCAAGCTATAACCGAAACGGAGCGCACCACCGATAGAGTCGCGGTCAAAGCCACTCTCGGAGCGATAATCTTGGCTGCTTTTAAATAAGTCGACACCAGCGGAAAGGTCGCGGCCAAGGAAGTAAGGCTCGGTAAAGCCGACATCAAACTGGGTGCGCTGCGCGGCAAGGGTGGTGTTGAAGCGCAGGATTTGCCCTTTACCCATCAAGTTGCGCTCTTGCACGCCAAAGTCTGCCAGCGCGCCATCGGTGGTGGAGAAGCCTGCGCCAAAGCTAATCTCACCCGTGGATTGCTCGGTCACATCGACATTGATTTCGGTTAGGTCTGGACGGCTGCCTTGTGCGGTGGTGACGTTCACCTCTTTAAAGTAGCCTAGGTTGTTCAAGCGTTGCTCGGAGCGTTGCAATTTTGTGGCGCTATAGGCATCGCCCTCTACAAGACGGAACTCGCGGCGAATCACTTGGTCGAGAGTGCGCTG
>CAYFFN010000038.1:0-12040 GCA_964342335.1 uncultured Azospirillaceae bacterium | reverse complement strand
TATCACCTCACGCATCGCGCTTTCTGCCACGGGCTTAATCGCCTCGGCAGGGTCACGCATATTAAAGAGGAAGTCTTGCGGCGCGCTGGCATCAATCTTCCACTGCACCTCAAAATTAATATCTACGATATTGCGGTCACCGGTGAGCATCAGGCTCTCTTTGCCAGCGCTTGTGCCGGTGCGGCTGGTGGCAGCACTCGCGCGCATGCCCACTTCCACGCGGTTCACACTCGTCACCGATGGCTTGAGCACTTCTTCAAACGGATAAGGTAATTTAAAATTCAGACCGGGAGTCGTCGTGCGATGGTATTCCCCAAAGCGCAGCACCACGCCAAGCTGGTCGGTATTCACACGATAGGTAGTAGAAAAAATCAGCAGAATCAGCACAAAAGCTGCCGCGACACCCACAACGATTTTCTTCTCACTGCCATCGCCGCTGCCGCCACCGCCGCCAAACGCGCTTTTAAATTTGTCCTGACTCTTACGAATCAACTCATCAATATCCGGCTGTTGCTGTTTGCCCCCGCCGTTATTATTGCCGCTAGGGCCATTACCCCATGGGCCTTTATTCCCGTTATCCCAAACCATAGGCGATACCATACAAGTTGTTTTTTGCGTTGCAAGTGCCATATAGGGAGCAACGAACCGAGAACAAGTGGCTATGGACAAACAGCAGATAGAAAAACAGCTCACCGCCTTTTTGGGCGATGCGCGCATCGGAGACTTTGCCCTGCGCGACGGAAAGCTCGCCGTGCGCCTCATCATCCCGCCCGCGCAGCAACAGCACTTCCTCGCGCAACTCCCCGCGATGCAATCCGCCCTGCAAACATTAGACGGCGTGAAGGACGCACAGATTGTGCTCACCGCCGAGCGCGCGCCCAGCGGCGATGCCCCCAAAGCCAAGCCCGCGCAATGGAACCTCACTCCACTCGAAAATGTGCGGAAAATTATCGCCGTGGCGAGCGGCAAAGGTGGGGTCGGCAAATCCACCACCACCGTGATGCTCGCCCACGCCCTCGCGGCACAGGGCAAACGCGTCGGCATCCTCGATGCGGATATTTACGGCCCCTCAATCCCCCGCATGCTGGGCCTGAAAGACGCAGGACAGCCGCCCCTGCAAGACCATCGCATCCTGCCGCTAGAGGCGCATGGCATCCGTACCATCTCCATGGGCAATATCGCAGGCGACCAAGCCGCCATCATGCGCGGTCCGATGATCAGTCGCGCGCTCCAACAGATGCTACGCACCACCCTTTGGGCCCCTGCCGATGCGCCGCTGGATGTGCTGCTCATCGATATGCCCCCCGGCACGGGCGATATTCAACTCAGCCTCGCCCAGCAAGTGCCGCTGGATGGCGTGCTGCTCGTCACCACACCGCAAGAAATCGCGCTGGCCGACGTCGCCAAATCCGCCCATATGTTCGAGAAGATGGACGTGCCCCTGCTTGGCGTGATCGAGAATATGAGCGGCTTCACCGACCCTTCCGGCCAGACCCACGCCATCTTCGGCGAAGGCGGCGGCCAAGCACTGGCTGAGGCGTATAGTTGCCCGCTCCTCGCGCAAATCCCCCTAAACATCGCCACCCGCACTGCGATGGATTCTGGCGATAAGCCAGAAATCCCTGATGCTTACAAGAATGTTGCAGCGCACATTTTCACATAATTGTCACATTCTCTAAGATTACAGCATGCTATTATGACCAAATAATAACCAGAAGAGTAACCATGGCAGACACAGAAACACACACGCCTATTAAGCTAGGCCCATCAAATACCAAATCTCCACGAGAGGTAGCACGGGAATATATTCAATGCTTAGACCAAACCACCACCTCCAACCCTAGAGTCGAGGGATTGCCTACACTCGACGAAAAACGCTTTTGTGACCATTCTATGAATCTAAAATCACCGCGTTTAGATATTATGTTAGGCAGAGTGGATGATCATGTTCGCGAGAAAGCGATTGAGCTAATCGAAAAAGCAGTGAAAACACTGTACCCCGAAGCAAGCGTTACATCAGAGAAAGATACACTCACCTTATCCAAAATTTCCACACAACGCATTCAGGCAGTAGAGCTTCTACGTATTTTCGAAAAGCAAAACCCTATCGAAAAAGATGGCCCAGCGAGCCGCTAAGGCCGCCTAGTGCGCGTGACTTTTTGGTCGCGTAGGTACAGTACCGGATAGTCGAAATGCTCAATCAGTGATTCGTCATGCGTGGCGAAGACGACCGTGGTGCCGATTTTGTTGAGGGCGCGGAAGAGATACATGATGCGCATGCTTAGCTCTGGGTCGAGGTTACCCGTTGGCTCATCGGCAATAATCAAATCAGGCTGGTTGATGACGGCGCGGGCGATGGCTACGCGTTGCTTTTGCCCACCGGAGAGAATCGACGGCGTCGCCTCGCCTAAGCCTTCGAGCCCTACCCAATCGAGCAGCTCCTCAACCTTCTCGGCGATGGAACGCGGATGCTCACCCTGAATCTTTAGCGGGATGCCCACATTTTCTGCCACAGTGAGGTGTTCGAGCAACTCGAACTCCTGAAACACCGTGCCGATGCGACGGCGCATCAGCGGCAATTCATCGCGCGAGAGCTTGGTCATATCCTCACCAAAGAGCTGCAAAAGCCCTTCTGTCGGGTGATGCAGCAGGGAGAGCAGGCTCAAGAACGAGGTCTTCCCCGCCCCACTTGGCCCCGTGATAAAGGTAAAGCTCCCAGGCTCCAAATGCAGGTTCACGGCCTTGAGAATCGGCTGCTCTGGCCGATAATGAAAGCCCATATGTTGGCAACGAATCATTTCACCTCGATTTGTGCACTAACTTTGGCTATCTTTTAAGCGAAAAAGGGAGCTAACGCAGCAATGATTCTTAATTGCCCCACATGTAACACGCGTTTTATGGTGGACGATGCCTTGATTGGCACGGGCCGCGAGGTGAAGTGCGGCTCCTGCGCGCATGTCTGGCATGTGAACCCGAATCAAGCCGAAGATGAGCTCACTGACATCGCCTCTATCCCGCGCGAAAAGAGCGATGAAGAACAAGCCCAAGAGCTCGTGGAAACCTTCGAGAAAGCCTATAACGCCGAATTGGACGACACCCCGCTAGAAAAATTTGATGAAGAAAAACCTGCGGAAGATACAGCAGAGGAAGAAGAATCTGAAGGCGGGATGATTCCTGAATTTGAGGAAGTAGAGATTGAGGGCGTCGATAAAACCGTCCCTAATTTCGCAGCCCTCATCCCTTCAGGTAAAAAGCAAGCCATCCCGTTTGGTCAAAAGCTGCTTTGCGGCATGCTTGCTGCAGCCGTACTCATCGTAGCCATGTTCACCTTCCGCGCACCCCTACCCGGCATGGCGGGCCTACTCGGAATGCAGGACAGCAGCGGCATCATGCTCGCCGATGTGCAGGTGCGCGAGATTCCTTCTCGCGAGAAAGCACGCTTTGTAGTCGAAGGGAAAATCGTCAATACTGCCGATGAACCACGCACCATCCCAACGTTGCATGTTGCACTATTAGACCGCGCAGGGGAAGTCATCATCTCGCGCGAATATGGGGCAGACCAAACCTTAGAAGCCGGCGAAGACACGCCCTTCACCGCGAGCAAATTGGACACTGCCTTTAAAGAGCGCCTCACCCACATCCTCGTAGAGCTGGGCAATGGGGTGCAACTGACCTTGAGGAACTAATATGAACGCCCTAAAAGAATCCATCCCCGTCCTCTATTCGGAAGAAGAAATAGCCGAGCGCTTGGAGGCCATGGCCGAAGAAATTGCCAAGGGTATGGATACCGAAGGGCTGATGATTGTCTCGCTGCTACGCGGCAGCTTCATGTTCACCAGCGACTTGGTGCGCGAACTCTACCGCGTTGGCGTGCAGCCGCAAATCGACTTTATGACGCTGTCTTCCTATGGCGGCGGCATCACCTCTAGCGGGGTAGTGAGCATGCATGGCGATATCCGCGAGGATGTGAAAGACCGCCCCGTCCTTATTCTCGATGACATCTTGGAGACGGGCAACACCCTCGATAGCGCCGCGAAAATCCTGCTTGACCGTGGGGCAAAAGACGTAAAAATCGGCGTGCTACTCGACAAACCCGGAAAGCGTGACAAGGCGATGGAAGCGGATTTCGTCGGCTTCACCATCCCCGACCGCTTCGTGATTGGGTATGGCCTCGATTACGACAACCATTTCCGCGAGCTGCCCTTTATTGGCTATGTCGAGATTCACTAATCGTCATAGAATCGTCACATTTTACGCCTCTCTTCTATGCTAAGCTTCTCCAAAATAACGGAGAAAATCCATGGCATTCAGCGACGCAGCATTAGGTAACACACAAACGGCAACCGAAGCACCTGCCCAGCCCCATCCGTCTTACCGTCAACATCTTATCGATGCACCAGAAGAACGTGGACACCCGAAAGGGCGCGCCCTCGCTATGGTTTTTGAAAAGAACCTCAATGACCCTATTGCCGCCGCAGCATATAAGGTCATAATGGAACAAGCAAGTGTCACCATTTTTGGCATAAAATACGCCATCTCTGCTGGGCTAATTGACCCGAAAAGCATGCATGCAGACGAAATCCTGCAGGGGTTAGTGGCCACTAACATTGGCGCTGTCAATGTGGCAATGGAAGGACCAAGTAACAGACCTCAAACCACATTCTTACCCATTTTTGATCATATCAACAGCCAGTTCGCGCGGAACTTTGAGGCGCTAATAGACGCAGCAGATATCAAGCCGACAGGTGTAGAGGGAAAACACCCAGAGCGATGGACAGAGGCCGATTCCCAAAACTACCTTCAAGCAGCCTATGCCTTCGCCGACAAAGCAGCCGAGATGCTGCAACTGCCCGAGCCGAGCAAGATTGACCCCAAGGCCATGCTTGAGCAGCAAAAAAGCGCGGGCTGCGCGCGCTAATCTCGTTGTCAAAGTGCGAGCGCGGTGCTACACCCTCTCGCATGACTGATTTACTAGACGCATCCGAATTAAAAAGCTGGCCGTTCGCCGAAGCAAAACTCTTGCTCGAGCGCGTGAAAGACCGCCCAGCCGACCAACCTGTTATTTTCGAAACTGGCTATGGCCCTTCCGGCTTGCCGCATCTGGGCACGTTCCAAGAAGTGGCGCGCACGACCATGGTGATGCGCGCGTTTGAAGCCATCTCTGGCCGCCCCACCAAGCTCTATTGCGTCAGCGACGACATGGACGGCATGCGCAAAATTCCGGATAATCTGCCGAACAAAGAGATGCTGCAGGAACATCTGCAAAAGCCGCTGACCAAGCTGCCTGACCCGTTTGGCACGCATGAAAGCTTTGGCCACCATATGAACGCGAAGCTGCGCAGCTTCCTCGACCATTATGGCTTTGACTACGAATTTATGAGCGCGACCGACCTCTATAAATCTGGCCGCTTTGACGAGAAGTTATTGCTCGCGGCAGAACGCTTCGACGCGATTATGAAAATCATGCTGCCCACACTCGGCGAAGAACGTCAGGCAACTTATAGCCCGTTCCTGCCTATCTCGCCCACAACTGGCCGCGTACTTTACGTGCCGATGAAATCCGTGGACGCAAAAGCCGGCACCATCACCTTTGACGATGAAGACGGCACCGAGACCACCCTGCCCGTCACCGGCGGCAATGTGAAGCTACAATGGAAGCCCGACTTTGGTATGCGCTGGGCAGCCCTCGGCATCGACTATGAAATGTACGGCAAAGACCATAGCGCCAACGGCAAAATCTACTCTGCCATTTGCCGCGTGCTTGGCGGCAACCCGCCCGAGCAATTCGTCTATGAGCTCTATCTCGACAAGGACGGCCAGAAGATTTCCAAATCCAAAGGCAATGGCCTGAGCATCGATGAATGGCTGACCTATGGCCCGCGCGAATCGCTCGCTTACTATATTTTCCAATCGCCGAAAAAAGCCAAGCGCTTGCACTTCGATGTGATCCCCCGCGCGACAGATGACTATCTCACTTGGCTCCGCAAATACCAAGAACAAGATGAAATGGCGCAAAAGGATAATCCAGTGTGGCACATCCATGCAGGCAACCCGCCAGCGCCAGAAGTGAGCGAAATCACCTTCTCGCTGCTGCTGAATTTGGCTGCCGCATGTAACCCCGAGAACAAAGATATTCTCTGGGGCTTCATCAGCAAATACGCGCCCGATGCGTCGCCTGAGACCTGCCCGATGCTCGACCAGCTCGCGGGCTTCGCCGTGCAATATTACAATGACTTCGTGAAGCCCACGAAGCAATACCGCGCGCCCACCCCCGCGGAGCATAAAGCACTCGAAGACCTCAAGCTCGCTATCGAAGGCGCGCCGCTGGATGCTGACGCTGAGATGCTGCAAACCGAAGTCTTCACCGTCGGCAAAGCCAACGGCTACGAAAATCTGCGCGACTGGTTCAAGGCGCTCTACGAGATTCTACTCGGCCAAGAGCAAGGCCCACGCATGGGTAGCTTCATCGCACTCTATGGCCGCGAGAACATGACGCACCTTATCTACCGCGCCATGCAAGGCGAAGACCTCGCCGCATGATTATTTAATTCGCTCCTGCTCCGGCCTACTGGCCTACGCAATGAGCCTAAGCGCTTCGCGCACTAAAGGTTGGCCTACTGGCCAAAGGGAACCATGAAAAAAATACATTCTCTCAGCGAAATCATCGATCAGTATGATGGCTTCATCATCGATTTATGGGGTGTGATGCACGATGGCACGGCGCTCTACCCCACGGCCAAAGCCGCGTTGAAAGCCATTCACGAGGCAGGCAAGGAAGTCGTATTTCTCTCCAACGCACCGCGTCAGGCGAAGAAAGCCGCGCATGGCTTGGATAATTTCGGCGTGCCGCGTGACCAATATAAAAAGGTCATCACCTCTGGCCAAGTTGCGCATGATACGTTACGGGCGCTGGCTCAAGAGAGGGAAAAAAAAGGGAGCCAACAGGCGACCCGTAGCCCGAAGGGCGAAGCGCCGCGCTGCGCCTTAGCGAGCCTTGCGAGCGCACAAAAATACTACTATCTCGGCCCGTCTAAAGACGAGGACGTCATCGCCGATTTGGACTACCAAAAGGTCGCGCTTGAAGAGGCTGACTTTGTGCTCTGCGCAGGCTTCGAAGTAGATTTCCAGCCGCTCGACGAGATTCGCCCCACGCTTGAGAAAATCGCCGCACGCAACATTCCCGTGCTCTGCATCAACCCCGATTTGGAAGTGGTGAAGCAAGACGGCACCCATATGTATTGCGCAGGTTGGGTTGCCGCTGAGTTAGAGAAATTGGGCGTCCAGCTCATTTATTTCGGCAAACCGCATGCGGACGTGTATGACGTCGCCCGCAAAGTATTGGGCAGCAAAAACCCCCTCGCCATCGGCGATAATCTCCTCACCGATATCAAAGGCGCAAACGCCCAAGCCATCGATTCCCTACTCATCACTGGCGGCGTAATCTACACGATTAACAAGGGCCACCCGAGCCACGAACAGCTCCAAAAACTGGGTGAAGAAGCCGGTGCAAGCCCTTCGTATTATTCAGAATTATTCTCTTGCTAATTGTCATCCCGAGGGAGCAACGCGACTCGAGGGATCTAAGATCCTTCGGCTACATTCGCTACTCGAATTTCGCTCAGGATGACATTAAATCCAATTGGGAATAGAATCGCGCTCAAGCAAATCATCATAAGTCGGGCGCTTGCGGATGACGGCGTAGGCATCGCCATTGACGAGCACTTCGGGCACGAGTAGACGGCTGTTATAGATATTTGCCATGACCGCGCCATAGGCGCCGGCGGAGCGGAAGGCGATGAGGTCGCCTGCTTCCACTTTCGCCATCTCGCGGTCTGCCGCGAAAATATCGCCTGTCTCACACACAGGGCCAACGATATCCGTCGTCATTTTCTCTGCGGTTTCGCGCACGGCCATCACGCTGTGATGCGCATCATACATCGCAGGGCGCACCAAATCGTTCATCGCCGCATCGACGATAACATGGCTGCGGCTTTCGCCTTGCTTGACGTAAATCACTTCGCTCACCAACAAGCCCGCATTGCCCGCAATCAGTCGGCCAGGCTCGAAAATCAGTTGGCAATCCAAGTCGCCCACCACTTCGGTCACCATCTCGCCATAGAGCGTTGGCAGCGGCGGAGCAACGGGTTGGTCGCCGTAAGGAATGCCAAGCCCACCGCCCAAATCGAGCGTAGTAATCTCATGGCCTTCGGCGCGCAAATCCAGCACCAATTGCTTCGCACGCTCATACGCGGCGCGGAACGGATCCAGCGAGGTGAGCTGCGAACCGATATGCATCGACACGCCTTGCACTTTGATGCCCGGCAGGCTCGCCGCCTTGGCATAAATCGGCAGCACCTGCGGCATATTCACGCCAAACTTGGTCTCTTTCTTGCCCGTCGAAATCTTCGCGTGGGTTTTGGGGTCCACGTCCGGATTCACGCGGATGGCAATCGCCGCGACTTTGCCCATGCCGCTCGCCACTTCACTAAGCGCTTCCAGCTCCGGCTCGGACTCGACGTTGAACTGCAAAATTCCCTGCTCAAGCGCGTAGGCCATCTCTTCGCGGGTTTTGCCAACGCCAGAGAATACAATCTTTTCCGGTGCGATACCCGCACTCAGCGCCAAGCGAATCTCGCCTTGGCTCACCACATCTGCCCCTGCGCCTTCGGCAGCCAATGTGGCGAGCACGGCGCGGTTGCTGTTGCACTTCACGGCGAAACAAATGAGCGGCTTTACCGCTGCAAGCCCTTCGCTAAACACACGAAAATGACGCTGCAAGGTGGCCGTAGAATACACATAAAACGGCGTGCCCACTTCGCTCGCGATGCGCTCAAGCGAAACGTCCTCGGCGTGCAAGACGCCGTTCTTATACTGAAAATGATCTACCACCCTTTTGGCTCTTCTTTTTGTTGTGGTTCCGTGTCACTCACTGGGCGTTTGAGCGGGCCTTTCAGGCCGCAGGCGGTTAGTAAAAACACAGTCATTCCGACCAAGCATAGCGCGCGGAGGAATCTAGATCCCTCGGCTACGCTCGGGATGACGATTCGAGAAGACGTAGGCATTAATTTAACTCCTCTTTCCAATAGGCAATTTGCGCACGCACTTGGCTGGGCGCGGTTCCGCCAAAGCTGGTGCGGCTCGCTACCGATGCTTCTACCGAGAGCACATCAAAGATCGCGGCGGTGATGCGTGGCTCTACGCTTTGCATTGCTTCGAGTGAGAGTTCATCCAAGCGGCAAGGCTTGGCTTCGGCCAGTTTCACTACACGGCCTGTCACATGGTGTGCATCGCGGAAGGGCATGCCCAGCTCGCGCACCAGCCAATCGGCCAAGTCCGTCGCGGTGGAGAAGCCAGCCATCGCGGCCGCGCGCATTTTCTCTTCGTTCGCGGTGAAGCCTTCGACCATGCCAATCATCGCCATGATGCAAAGGCGTAGCTGGTCCGCCGCGTCAAATACCGGCTCTTTATCTTCCTGCGTGTCTTTATTATAGGCCAGCGGCAGCGCCTTCATCGTCATGAGCAGACTATTGAGGCTTCCGACAATCCGCCCAACCTTGCCGCGCACCAGCTCAGCCGCATCGGGGTTGCGTTTCTGCGGCATAATGGAGGAACCGCTGGTGAAGCCTTCTGGCAATTTCACGAATCCGAAGGCCGCACTCGTCCAGAGTACGAACTCTTCTGCAAGGCGCGAGAGGTGAATCGCACAAATACTGGCGGCGCTCAACAACTCTAACGCGAAGTCACGTGCTGAAACGGCATCGAGTGAGTTACGCATGGGTGCATCGAATCCGAGTGCCTTTGCCGTCGCCTCACGGTCGATGGGGAAGCCGGTGCCTGCAAGCGCTGCTGCACCGAGGGGCGATTGGTTAGCGCGGGCTTGTAAGTCGCATAAACGGGCACGGTCTCGCCCGAACATCTCCACGTAAGCCATGAGGTGATGACCGAGTGTTACAGGCTGCGCCGTCTGCAAATGAGTGAAGCCAGGCATGACCGTATCGGCATATTTTTCTGCTTGCGCCAAGAGTGCCATTTGCACACTCTTTAGTTGCAAATCCAACTCGGATATCACGTCACGCACATACAAACGGAAGTCGGTGCAGACCTGATCGTTCCGCGAGCGGGCCGTATGCAATTTTCCGGCGACATCACCGAGCAATTCTTTGAGGCGCGACTCGATATTCATGTGAATATCTTCGAGCACGCTGGAAAAGGCAAAATCTCCCGCTTCTATCTCTTTTTTCACTGTCAGAAGCCCATCGCAAATCTGCTGCGATTCCGCATCCGTAATGATGCCCTGTTGCGCTAACATCTGGCAATGTGCGATGGAACCTGCTATGTCGTACGCATAGAGACGCTTGTCAAAATCAATCGACGGGTTGATTGCCGCGAAGGCCTCCTCGGGCCCCTCGGCGAAATGCCCGCCCCACATAGGATTTGCGGTATGTTCGGATTTGCTCATAAGGCCACCTTTTGCCTGATTATAGCGGCGCTTGCAATGGTTTTTGCGACCAAGAGCGCTCCCGCCGCCAATTTGGAGCTGAATCCTGAACTGGTGATTGATGGCACGGCCTTTCCCTTTATGAACCATGAAGGCGAAACGCAAACCCTCGCGGATTATAAGGGCAAATGGGTCGTGGTGAATTTTTGGGCCACCTGGTGCGCGCCGTGTGTGGCCGAGCTCCCCGCCCTTGCGGAATTTAAAAAACATTATGAAAAACAAAAGCTAGAAGTGCTATTGCTTGGGCTGGGCAATGAGACACGTGAGCAATTCAATGCGTTTCTGTATAAGCATAAGATTGAAGGCATCCGCAGCGGAAAGGATGAAAACAGCACCGCGTTTCATTCGTTTGATGGCAATTCCATTCCCACAAGCCTGATTATCAACCCAAAAGGAGAAGTAGTAGGGCGCGTTGTAGGGGATCTGGATTGGATGAGCGAGAACACGCTGTTGCAGTTCGATAACTGGTTAGGGCTTAAGAATTAAGCAAACTGCGAACAATCGGGCGTAACACCCACTTTTTCTTTGTCATTTGCAATCGCCTCGGTTATGAATCCCTCAAACGATGAAGGAAAAGAAAACAATCGTATGACCCGCTTGCGACGCAATAGCTTGGCGCTTCTACTTGGTGCCTCCCTACTCCCGATGCAATCCCACGCCGTTGAGGCTGTCTATATGATGCAGCTTGGCTCGTTCCAAACGCAGGAAGAGGCGGAATCTTATTGGAGTGAAATTCAATCCAAACACAAAGCCGCGCTGGGCAGTGTGAATGCACAAGTGCGCAGCGTTGTGTTGCCACCGGATGATAAAGTGGCCTTCCGCACACAGGCTGGCCCCGTACAAAGCCGTGACGAAGCCGATCGCATTTGCGCGCAAATCAGCAATGCGGGCGACGAATGTTTTGTGATGGAAACGGCAATGCTCAATCTACCGGATGTGCCCGTGCCGTCGGCTGCGATAAGCACCGCAAAAACCGTATTAACCACGCCTAATCCTGTAACCGTGAAATCGGCCATGGCAGAGCCTGCTCCACAAGAAGCAGAGCCAGAGACGCTGATGGAAGCGCTACTTGGTTCGGATGAGCCAAAGCTGCCTGTAGCCTCAGCTAGAGCAGAAGTGCAAGAAACCCTTCCTGCTCTCGATATTCCGGATATGCCAGAGCTTCCCGCTCCACCGCAAACCATGTCACTCGCGCAACAAGAGGCCGTGGCCGCTACGCAAAAAGCACCCGAAGTGATTACGCCCGCAATGAAAAATGCGGACCAATCGGTGCGCCAGATGGAAGCCATGCTCAATGGCGGTGAAATGAACATGGCTGCAGCGCAAGCGCCTGCTGCTATGCCAGAACCAAAAGTGACGACGTTAGATGAACTGCCGGATGTCGAGACGACCGAAGAAGTGATGATTGATCTGGAAACTCCAGAGCCAGCAATTACCGCGCCGAGCGTGCCTGCAGGTATTACCCTGCCCGCACCGCCTCCGCCGAGCATTGATGTTAAAGGCAAATCTTTAGCAGCGCCCGCGCCTGCGCCACAAGCAACC
>CAYFFN010000037.1:0-12140 GCA_964342335.1 uncultured Azospirillaceae bacterium | reverse complement strand
TCCAGTCGCGTGTGGGGAGCCTGTTTGCGTCGGTGCTTCAGTTAGGGATTGCGGCTTCGACGGGGGGTGAGACGGTACAGCGTGCGGAGACGGCGCGCTCACGTGAGAGCGATGCAAGCTATAGAGGGAGTCGGGCGCAGCAGCAATCTCAGCTTATTGCTGAGGCGGAACGGGGGAAACGCAACCAGTAAGAATTAGTAGCTAGTGCTCAGTGGAGACTTGGCTACGGACACTTGTGCATAGGGCATAGAGTCCCACGCCACTTGCTTTGGTTCGTTTTGGAGGCAGCCCGTGAGGAGGCCAGCCATTGCAATTGCTAAATAAATACGCATGAGAAAAACGAATAAGTGACAGCATGGCTCAACCGTAGTGATAAAATGCAATAGGGGGTATGCAAAAAATGCAATCGTCCGTGTTGGGTGCGCTGAGGCTTGGGTTTGGAGCTTTTCCACATTGCTTGTCACGTAAATGTCATACACAAAGCCTGTGAATTACCCTATGATGGTAATTGTGCTGACAGGGTTTGCACCAAGCAACAAAAGATGATGAATCGCGCATATGGATTACGGATTTAACCCGAGAGAGTTTATTGAGGAGCTGGAGGACGGTTTTGCCCTCTGCAGTAACCCCATGGCCGATGGTGGGTTAAGTGCGATTACGGTGAACACTAATCTTTCGGGTGATGCTTTGCGTAATTTTGAAGGCAATATCAAACGGATGGTTTTGGCAAAACTTTTCTCCCCTAAATTTGGTGAAGTGATATTGACGGCTACACGTCTGCGCTGTGCTGGCAGCGAGTATGCTTGATTTCTTTGTGGAAAAAGCAAGTCTGAGCCTGTAGGCTGCTTTCGCGGGGTGTTAGCATCGCCCCTTGAGGAGCGGTTATGCGACGGCAAAAGCGATATTTTCTTGCTGCGCTGGTGAGCAGTTGTGTGTGGGGCGGGTCGGCCTTGGCGCAGGATGGCAGCTATCTCTCGCTTTCCCTCGAAGACATCAAGAATATGGAAGTGACGTCGGTCTCCAAGCAGGCGGAAAAGGCCTCGGAGGCGGCGGCGGCGATTTATGTGCTTACGAATGAGGATTTGATGCGTTCGGGCGCGGCCAATGTGGCAGAGGCGCTGCGGATGGTGCCGGGGCTGCATGTGGCGCGCGCAGGATCCTCGCAATGGGCTGTGGCCTCACGTGGGTTTAATGATCAGTTTGCGAATAAGCTGTTAGTGCTGATTGATGGGCGCAGCGTTTACACCCCCAATTTCTCTGGCGTGTGGTGGGATGTGCAGAATCTGGTGATGGAGGATATTGAGCGTGTGGAAGTGATTCGCGGGCCGGGCGCGACGTTGTGGGGCGCGAATGCGGTGAATGGCGTGATTAATATTATCACCAAAAGCGCGAAAGACACCCAAGGTAGCATGCTGGTTGCAGGGGCGGGCACCGATCGTGTGGGGTTTGGCTCAGTGCGTCACGGTGGAGAGTTGGGAGATCAAGGCTATTACCGCATGTATGCGAAGCATGACAGTTGGGATGCGTTAGAAAACGCGACGGCTACCCGCGATTCGGGTGATGAATGGCTCATTTCGCAGGCAGGTTTTCGTATCGATATGGAATCTGAAATGGACCGCATGGTGACGGTGCAAGGTGATCTCTATAATTCGCAGCAAGACCAACGTTATAGCGCGCCACTTCCGGGTGCCCCGTTTAGCCAAACGGTGCGCGATGACCAAACGGTGCAAGGCGGCAATGTGCTTGCGCGCTGGAAAGAGGTGTTTAGCGAGGGGCACAGCGCTACGGCGCAGCTCTATATGGATTATACGTCGCGCGATATCACGTTTGTCGATATGGAAAACAAAACAATCGATGCGGAGCTTCAGCATAATATAGCGCTTACGGATTGGAACCAGTTTAGCTGGGGGCTGGGCATGCGCTACATAGAAGATGATCTTCGAGGCGGGCCGTACCTAATGTTTTTGCCGCAAAAAGATGAACGTACGAACTGGAGTGCCTTTGTGCAAAACAAAGTAACGCTGGTGCCTGAGCATTGGACTGTGACGCTAGGAAGCAAGTTTGAATATAACACCTATACCGATTTTGATTGGCAGCCTAGTGCGCGCACGGCTGTGGTGATTGATGATAGCCAGACGGTATGGGCTTCCGTCTCGCATGCGTTGCGCAATCCAAGCCGTTCGGCACGGGATTTGGTGAATGTGGTGAATCCAGAGCCTGCGTTAGCGCCTGCGCTGTATGTTCGGCACGGAAGTGAAGACACGGATTCCGAAGAGTTGACTGCCTACGAAATGGGCTACCGCATTCAGTCCACGCCGAACAGTGCGGTGGATATTAGCGCGTTTTATAATGTGTATGATAATCTGATTGTGAATAGCGTGGGCACGCCATTTGCGATTGTGGGTGATCCGAATTTTGGCAACTATACGGTGATTCCGGTGACGCTGTGGAATGGCGGCGAGGCGGATACGTATGGTTTCGAAATGGCGTTGAATTATGAGCCGTTTAAATGGTGGAAGTTGGCGGCGAATTATAGCTTCCTTCAAGTGGATTATGAAGGGAATGGTAACACACTTGCGACGAGCCACAGCTCTACGCCAGAGCAGCAAGTGCATGTGCGCTCCTACTTGCAATTGGCCAATGCGGTGCAGTGGGACCATTTGCTGTATTACGTCGATCAGATTGATCCAGTGGGCTATGCGGGCGTTGAAGGGTATTGGCGTTTGGATACGCGAGTCGCATGGCAGGCTATGGATGGTCTGGAGCTGAGTTTGGTCGCACAAAATTTGTTGGATAGCACCCATCCGGAGTTCTCTCCTTTCCTCTATAACAATACCGCTCAGGTAGGACGCAGCATTTATGGTAAGCTGCGATGGGAGTTCTGATAGTGCTAAAAAGGTGGGGGGCATTAAGTGTTGTTTTGTTATGTTTGGTCGCGCTGTCAGCTCATGCTTCTGCGAGTTTGACCAGTAGCCAAGCGCGCGTGCTTATCATATTTAACTTCATCAATAAATATGTGGAATGGCCGAACGCATATAGCCTTGGGCAAACAGGTTATGTAAATATTTGCAGTGTTGGCTCGGATGCGGTGGTGAAGGAACTTGAGGTGCTTAAACAGGCATCGACTGCACGTCTCACGGTGCAAATTTCTAGGAACCCAACGGAAGCAGAATTGCCGCGCTGCCATGTGTTATATATTGCGACATCTGAGCATTTGCGCGCAGAGGGATATGTGCAGTTGTTGGTGGATCATCCGGTGATGCTGGTGAGCAGTGCGCCACGCTTTTTGGAAGTGGGCGGGAATGTTTCTTTAATGGACTATACCGAGCAGCAGGGGGTTTTTAGCAAAACATTCGTGCGATATGGCGTGAATCGCAGTGCATTTGCGGACAAAGCTTTGCGCTTGGACCCAGATGCGTTAGAACTAGCAGCAAAGGTTAGGAACTAATGGCGTTAGGAACACGAGGTTCGATTCGTAATAAACTCACAGTGATTATTGTGAGTATTAGTCTGCTTGCGGTTTGCCTAACGACGGTTGCTATCACGATGATTGGCTATTTTAATCTGCGTACCAATATGGCGCATGAGGTGGTGCAGGCCGCGATCATGGCGGGGGGGCGTAACCGGAGTTTGTTGGATTACCATGATGATCCGATTATTCGCCGTCGTGCATTTGTGAATCTGTATAATGCGTTTAGCACGGATATGACCATCAAGCGTGTATGCCTCTATGATGCAAGTGGCCGTGTCTTTTCGGTGTATAATCAGGATGAGGCGCTGTTTGCTTGGATGGCATTGCATGGTGATGCGGCCGTGGATCGCTTTGCGCTGGAAGTGGATTCTATGGTGAATCGCTTTAGCAAGCTTTGCCCACGTAACCTTCAGCAGGACACGGTCTTCACGGGGCAAGCATTGCATGTGATGCGGTTTATTGGGCAAGAATCACAATTGCTGGATAACCCATTTGCATCGGGTGATGGTAAGCAGAGCCGCCGCCCAGCGATTTACGTGGAATCGAGCCTGCATAAGATTGATGATTATATTCGCAATCAGGTGATTACGGCGATGTTGGTGATTGTGACGGTATTCGCGATTTCATTATTGCTGGCATTGCGCTTCCAGCGGGGGATTACGGGGCCGATTTTGGAACTCTCGCGCACTTCTCGTCGCGTGATTGACGAGCGCGATTACTCGGTGCGCGCAAGCGTGGATGAGAGGGGGCCACAAGCGGATGAGCTATATATGCTGACGCGCTCCTTTAACGCGATGTTGACGGAGATTGAAGACCGCGACCGTAATATTCGTCGCAAGAATTTGGAGCTGGAAAAAGCCAAAGAGGCCGCCGAGCAGGCGAGCGTGGCCAAGTCGCAATTTATGGCGAATATCAGCCATGAACTGCGCACGCCGCTGAATGCGATTATCGGCTTCTCTTCGATGATGGTAACCAAAGTCTATGGCGAGATGAATCATCCGCAATATGAAGAATACGCTCGGGATATTAATGATTCGGGCACGCATCTGTTGGAGATTATCAACGATATTCTTGACCTCTCCAAGGCCGAGGCGGGCAAGCTGACGCTGAGCCTGCAAGAGGTGCATGTGGGTAAGGCGATTGATAAATGCTTTAATATCCTCTCCGAGCGGGCGCGCATGGGCGGGGTGAATCTGGCGAAAGAGGTGCCGGAGCGCCTGCCGTATCTGATTGCAGACCGCGTGCGCTTTATTCAGATTCTGCTGAATTTGGTGTCCAACGCGGTGAAGTTTACGGAGCCGGGCGGTACGGTGAGTGTGAAAGCAACTGCCGATGTGGTGACGGACGATATCGCCTATTTTACTATCATTGTGAAGGATAGCGGTATTGGTATGTCGCAGGGGCATGTCGATAAGGCATTCCAGAGCTTTGGGCAGGTAGATAGCGGGCTCAACCGTAAGTATGAAGGCACAGGTTTAGGCCTTCCGCTGACAAAAAAGCTCGTTGAGCTGCATAACGCATCGATTGAGTTGACCAGTGAAGTGGGCAAAGGTACGACGGTGAAAGTCAAATTCATTTCGGATATTAGCCTGCTCGAATAGGGGTGGAAACTGCCCTAAAAAACAGGTAAAATATAAGAATAATACAGGGAGAATAAGGTGAAAAAACAAATATATCTCGAGTCTATTCTGCTGGTGGAGCGTCTGCACCGCCGTTTTTTGGATGTGATTAAAACCGAGCTGGACCGTCTGAATATTAGCGATATCAACAACGTACAGACGCTGATTCTGTATAATATTAGCGGCGAAGAGCTGACGGTGGGCGAGTTGACCAACCGTGGGTATTATCTGGGCTCGAACGTGTCGTATAACGTGAAAAAGCTTGTGGAGAATAACTACCTCGTGCAGGAGAAATCGCCGCACGATAAGCGCTCTACCCGTGTAAAACTCTCGGAAAAAGGCTTGGAGCTTTGTGAGAAAATCGATGCGCTCTATGAGCGTCATGTGGAAGAGCTGGAGGGGGGCAACCCGTCGCTGGATCAGCTCTCTGCTATCAACGCGACCTTGCATGATCTTGAGCGTTACTGGACAAGCTACATCAATAAAATTTTCCGAGGCGCATAGATTTTACCATCTTGCGGCGCAATATAAGAGGCTACCTAAGCATTTGCACTTAGGTATGCTATTTGCTATAAGTACGCCTCGATATTCATAATTAGAGGATACTATGCTCGGATTTGCCCGTTTCTTAGGCGCAGCAACTGTTGTCGCTGCTAGCGTTTTCACCCTGACCAGCTTTACTCCTGCGGCGCATGCGGCGGATAAGTTTGTGACCATTGGTACTGGTGGCGTGACCGGCGTGTATTATCCTGCAGGCGGTGCGATTTGCCGCTTGGTGAACCGTGGCCGTAAAGAGCATGGCATTCGTTGCTCTGCGGAATCTACTGGCGGTTCTATCTATAACCTTAACGCGCTGCGTTATGGTGAGTTGGATCTGGGCGTGGCACAGTCTGATTGGCAATATAACGCCTATCACGGCAAAGGCGCTAGCTTTGAAGATCAAGGCCCTAACGATAAGCTGCGCTCTGTCTTCTCACTGCATAGTGAGGCCTTCACTGTCGTTGCACGTGCAGACAGTGACATTCAATCGTTCGATGACCTCAAAGGCCACCGCGTGAATATCGGTAACCCAGGTTCGGGTATGCGCGCGACGATGGAAGAAGTGATGAAAGCCAAAGGCTGGGGCAATGAAGTGTTTAGCCTTGTTTCTGAGCTGAAGGCATCGGAGCAAGCACAAGCTTTATGTGATAATAAGATTGATGCGATGGTGTTTGCTGTCGGTCACCCGAATGGTTCAATCCAAGAAGTAACCACTACCTGTGAAACACGCATTATCCCTGTGGAAGGCGCGGTGATTGATAAGTTGGTGAAAGACCATGCTTATTATGCCTATGCGATTATCCCGGGCGGCATGTATCGCGGTAATGATGAGGACGTGAATACGTTCGGCGTGAAAGCGACCTTTGTGTCTACCTCTGATGTGGATGCTGACTTGGTGTATCAAGTGGTGAAAGCTGTGTTTGATAACTTCGATAGCTTCAAAACCCTGCACTTTGTGTTCGCAGGTTTGGAGAAAGAGAAGATGATTACAGACGGTCTTGCGGCTCCATTGCATGAAGGTGCAAAGCGCTATTATAAAGAGGTAGGATTGCTCACTGAGTAGTTCTGCTGCGCCGCACCATCCCAATAATTTGCATTTCTCTAAGCTGCTTGCTAACTTGCGGCGCACTCAATCTAGGTTAGGAAAAAGATGACACAGGGAACAGCTCACCAAGACGACGATTTTGACGCCGCGGATTTAGTTATCGAGAAAGATACGGGCGCGCGTGACCCGTCTGGTGTAGCGAAGCGAGTGCTGCTAGGGGTGGCGCTGGTATGGTCTCTGTTCCAGTTATGGATCGCCTCTCCACTGCCATTTGAACTGAATATCCTCATTTTCAACGATACCGAATCGCGCGCGATTCACCTTGCGCTGGCCATCTTCTTGGCTTTCACGGCGTATCCCGCTTTCTCAAATTCACCGAGGCAGCATATCCCGATTGTGGACTGGATTATGGCGCTGGTGGGGGCGTATTGTGCGAGTTACCTCTATTTCCAATATGAAGCTTTGGCTATGCGCCCGGGGATTCCGAATGTGAAAGATATGACGGTGGCCTGCATCGGGATGGCATTGTTGTTTGAGGCGGCGCGCCGCTCGCTTGGCCTGCCACTGCCGATTATCGCGGGTATCTTCCTTATCTATACCTTCTTTGGGAATGCTGCTTGGGTGCCGGATTTGATTCAGCATGGCGGCCAGTCACTGAACAAGGTGGCGAACCAGCAATGGCTGACAACGGAAGGCGTGTTTGGTATCGCGCTGGGCGTTTCGACTAGCTTTGTATTCTTGTTCGTATTGTTTGGCTCACTGCTGGATAAAGCAGGGGCGGGGAACTATTTCATTAAGGTAGCGTTCTCGCTGCTCGGCCATTTGCGTGGTGGCCCTGCGAAGGCGGCGGTGCTGGCATCGATGTTGACTGGCTTTATCTCTGGCTCGTCTATCGCGAACGTGGTGACGACGGGGACCTTCACGATTCCGTTGATGAAGCGCGTGGGCTTTACGAGTGAGAAGGCGGGCGCGGTGGAAGTATCCAGCTCGGTGAACGGCCAGATTATGCCTCCGGTGATGGGTGCTGCAGCATTCCTGATGGTGGAATATGTGGGTATTTCCTACACCGAAGTGGTGAAGCATGCCTTTATCCCTGCGATTATTTCCTATATCGCGCTGCTGTATATTGTGCATCTTGAAGCGCTGAAGGAAGGCATGCAAGGGCTTGCCAAGCCACAGACCAATACGCTCAAGCAGAAGCTGATTGGCTACGGTATTATCATTAGCAGCTTGGTGATTCTTTCCTATGCGACCTTCTGGGTGGTGACGGGGATTCAGAACGTAGTGGGCGCGCATAGCAACTATGCGATTGCGGTGCTGCTGGCGGGTACGTATCTCGCGCTGATTCGCTACGCGGCGAAGTTCCCTGACCTTGAGCAGGACGACCCGAAAGCGGAAGTGGTGACGCTGCCGGAGACAGGCCCCACGGTGAAGACTGGATTGCATTATCTGATTCCGGTGGTGGTGCTGGTATGGTGCTTGATGGTGGAGCGTCTCTCGCCAGGTCTGTCTGCATTCTGGGCGAGTGTGGTGATGATGTTCATCCTGATTACGCAGCGTCCGTTGCTGGCCTTCTTCCGTAAGGAAACGGGTTCTGCAATGGCGGGTTTGCGTCAGGGCTTTAGTGATTTGGTATCGGGCCTGATTGCCGGTGCACGTAACATGATTGGTATCGGTATCGCGACGGCGGCTGCGGGTATTATCGTTGGCTGCGTGACGCAGACTGGTATTGGCCAGATTATGACCGATGTGGTGGAAGCGCTCGCGGGTGGCTCGCTGCTGTTGGTGCTTATCTTCACGGCCGTTATCAGTTTGATTCTGGGTATGGGCTTGCCGACCACGGCGAACTACATTGTGGTGTCGAGCATTATGGCCGGTGTGGTGATGGAGCTTGGTGCACAGCATGGTCTGATTGTGCCTGCGATTGCGGTGCATCTCTTCGTGTTCTATTTCGGGATTATGGCGGATGTGACGCCTCCGGTGGGATTGGCCTCCTTTGCGGCGGCCGCCGTATCCAAAGGCGACCCAATTCGCACAGGTATTCAGGCGTTCGTCTATAGTACACGTACGGCCATTCTGCCGTTCTTCTTTATCTTCAATACCAGCCTGCTGCTGATTGGCGTGGATGATATTATCACTGGCGTTGGCGTGTTTATCATTGCGACGATTGCGATTCTCGCCTTCTCCGCAGCGATGCAGCATTACTGCTTGGTGAAGAACCGCATTCACGAGACGGTGTTGCTGCTCGCGGCATCGGTAATGATGTTTATTCCGGGTGTGGTGATGAACAGTATTGCACCGGCGTATAAAGATGTGCCAGGCACCGAGATGGATGAAGTTATCATGGCCGTTGAGCCGGGTAAGAAGCTGTCCTTCCAGATCAGCGGGTATGATGAGATTGGCGATGAGAAGCAGACCTATGTGAAGATGATTGTGCCAGAAGGTGATACCGCAGAAGAGCGCTTGGCGGCGTTTGGTGTGGTGTTGCTGGAGCAAGAGGATCGCGCGGTTGTTGACCAAGTGATTTTCGCAAGCCCTGCGGATAAGCAAGGCGGCATCTATTTTGACGATGAAGTGTCTTTGGTGCGCAAGCCGGTGGCGAGCCCTGATCGTCGCTTGCTGTATATCCCTGCTTTGCTGATGATTGGTTTGGTGCTAGTGTGTCAGCGTAAACGTTTGAACGCTGCAGCATAAGGAGGCGGCTATGTATAAAGAGATTCTTTACCCCGTTGATATTACCGATTCTGGCTCGTGGGAGATGTCCCTGCCTGTGGTGAAAGAACATGTGAAAGCCTTTGGCTCTCGCCTGCATGTGATGGCCGTGGTGCCGGATGTGGGGATGAGTATTGTCTCTCAGTATTTTCCGAACAATGCGGAAGAGAAGGTGATTGAGGGCACGAAAGCGGCACTGCATGCTTTCACGAAAGAGCATTTTGATGAAGGCACAAAGCTGCACCATATCGTTTCGCAAGGGACGGTTTATGAGGCGATTATCGATGCGGCGAAACGTATCAATGCGGATCTCATCATCATGAGTGCGCACCGCCCTGAATTGAAGGATTACCTGCTTGGCCCGAACGCGGCGCGTGTGGTGCGTCACTCAGATCGCTCGGTATTGGTAGTCCGCGACTAGCCCCTTATTTTACATACTCGGGCTAGCCCTGAGTGTGGAAAGCCTAAATCAGTAAGCGCGGTATAGGCAGAAATCTAACGTTTCAAACAACGCATCTTTGGTCTCGCCATTGGGCAATGAGGCGAGGGCTTCTTTGGCCTCTGCGCAGAGCTTCTCTGCATAGGCAACGGTTTGGCCGATAGCGTCATGCGATTCGATGATGCGGAGTGCTTCTGTGAGGTCGGCATCGGTTTGTTCATGATCGCCCATGGTGCGCTTCCAGAAGTTGCGCTCTTCTTCGCTGCCTTGGGCATAGGCGAGCATGACGGGCATGGTGAGTTTGCCTTCACGGAAGTCATCCCCGACGGTTTTGCCGAGATCGGCCTGCTTGGCGGCGTAGTCCAGTGCGTCGTCGATGAGCTGGAAGGCCATGCCTAACTTCATGCCAAATTCGCGCATGGGGGCTTCCCATTGCGGGCGGTCGCTGACGACTGCGCCAAGCTCGGCTGCTGCGGCGAAGAGGGCAGCGGTTTTGGCGGTGATGATTTGCATATAGGTTTCGAGCGGTGTCTCTACCTCATTGGTCGCCATGAGCTGTTGTACTTCCCCTTGGGAAATGATGGCGGAGGTGTCGGAGAGAATCTTGAGGACTTGCAGGGAGCCATCGGCCACCATGAGCTGGAAGGCGCGGCTGAGCAGGAAGTCGCCTACGAGTACGCTGGTTTTGTTGCCCCATAGCTCGTTGGCGGTGGCTTCGCCGCGGCGGAGCTTGCTTTCGTCTACCACGTCATCATGCAATAGGGTTGCGGTATGAATCAGCTCTACGCAGGCGGCGAGGCGGATATGGCGGTCGCCTTCGTTATAGCCACACAGATTCGCGCAGGCGATGGTGAGGGCAGGGCGCAGGCGCTTGCCGCCGGAAGCAATGATGTGAAAGGCGAGTTGCTCGATCATGCCGACTTCATTGCGTACGGCTTCCATAATCACTTTGTTTACGGATTCGATGTCCTCAGCGACGATGGCTTGTAATGAGGCAAGGCTGGGCGCAGTGGTCTGCTTTGGCGGTGTCGATTCTAACATGAGGGCTTTGCTACCTTATCTCCTGCGTTTAGGCAAGGATGGAACGATGGTCGTCGCCGCTTTGATTGGCTTTTTGCTGGCGGGCTTTGATGATTTCTTCGAGCGGGTGCTCCATATATTCCGGCTTTTCATAGAAGCTAAGCTTGCCCACAAAGCGCGCGGCCTCGGCGGCGGCGAGGAAGATTTCGTTGATATCGGCTTTGATATGGTCCTCTAGCGGCTGGTGGGTGCGGATGGCGAGGTCGAAGCTGGTGGGGGTGTTTTTCTTATTCACGAGCCCGTCAAATTGCATCTCGCCGAGTTCGGAGAGGGTGGCTTCGACGATGAAGCGTTCGCCAGACTTTCCCTTTTCGCCGCCGGATTCGCGGTCGTAATCGCGCCAATAGACACGGAGCTGCTCGGCCTCATTGTCATGCATGAGGGGGATGAAGACAGCCTGCCATGGCTGGTCTGGTTGGTGGGTAGTCATTGGGCGCATGGAGGAGAATTCGCCCGCGATGCGCTTTATAAGCTCCTGAACGCGCGAGTCTTTGCTGTCAGTTAGTTGAGCGCCTAACCAGTCGCGTGGCGTGCCTGTCTTGAGTGCAGAGAGAAAGAAGAGCATGCCTTTGGTGAGATTCTTGTCTGCCTGCACAAAGCTTCGGTCGGTGAATTGCTTGGCCATGGCGGGGGAGATACCTTGCAAGACGGAGGCGAGGCTGCTGAGCGATTGCCAATCGCGCGAAAGGGCGAGCCATGCGCTGGGGCTTTGTGCGGGCGGTTGGCTGGCGGCTTGGTTGGCGAGGTGCTCTCCCATAGAGGCGAGGGTGGGGGTGAAGTCGAGCGTGACTTGGCTGCCTACCTGCAAGGGAGGGGTTGGGAAAAGCTTGAACGTGCCTAGCGGTGAATGAAGGATGGTCGCGCCGCCGCGTTCTATGCCGACGACATCGGCTACTAGCTGGTTTGGGCCTGCGGCTATTGCGGGCATGAAATTGCCCGTTGCGTTGGGCGCGCTGGTGAGCGGTGCAGGCGAGTTGAGGGGAGGCGTTGCCTGTAGAGGGCTTTGCTGCGCCAAGAGGTTAGCCGTTTGTAGTGGGCTTGCGGTAAGCAGCGGGGCGATTGCAGAAGGAATCTGCGCGCTTGGCAGGGTGATGTTGGTAGCCATGATGCTGGCGTTTTGGAAGGCCATGGGCGTGAGAGGTTGTGGCAGGTTCGCTTGCCCTGTGGGGGCTTGCGGCGCGGTGGTTTGGATTGGCTGTGGGCGGTAGCCAGCGTATTTGCTGTAGGCCGTGC
>CAYFFN010000036.1:0-12211 GCA_964342335.1 uncultured Azospirillaceae bacterium | reverse complement strand
TGCACCCACCACCAGCTTGATCTCTCCGCGGCCAATCCCTTGCCACGCTTTGCGCCGCTGGGCGGGGGTGAGGTGAGAGTGCCAAAGTTGCGGGGTCATGCCGAAGCGTTTCTGACAGCGCTCCAGCCAACTATGGGTGAGGGCAATCTCTGGCAGCAGCACCAACACTTGCTGCCCGTCTTTGAGTGCCTTCTCAATCGCCTCAAAATAGACTTCGGTTTTACCGGAGCCTGTCACCCCTTCGAGCAAGGTCACATTAAAATCTCCGAGCGATGCCGTTAGTTGCGTGGCGGCTTTGGCTTGCGCTTCAGATAAGCTCGGATGCGTAAACTCCCCCAAAATCTGATGCTGCGGCGGGTCTTCCTTTTGCAGGGCTTTGGTCGGGAGCATGCCCAATTTGAGCACCATGCCCAGCGGGGCGATATAATACCACGCCACCCATTGCAGAAAATCACGATACGCTTTGCTTGCTGCAGGAATATGGGTGAGATGGCTGGTGATGGGCTTGCATTTCTCTGGCGAAACATCCCCTCGCGCAGGGCCCCAGACCATCCCCACCAATTCACGGCGACCAAAACTCACCGAGACATAATCCCCCGCTTCAAGTGTCACATCGGCTGGCACGGCATAATCAAACCCGTGGCCAAAAGGCACGGGCAAGACCACTTCTACCAAAGCGCCTTCTGTGTATGTTGCGGGGTTCGTCATTGCGTTTTTTACGTTGCGGGTTAGGTTTACGGCAATCTAGCTAATTAAAGGAGCAATAGCATGGAATTTTTCGTGGATACCGCGGATGTCGCCGAAATTAAAGAACTGAACGATACAGGTCTGCTGGATGGCGTGACCACCAACCCATCGCTGATTGCGAAGTCTGGTCGTGACTTCATCGAGGTGATTACCGAGATTTGCGGCATCGTAGATGGCCCCGTGAGCGCCGAAGTGGTGGCACTGGATGCGGCGGGCATGATCGAGCAGGGCGAGAAGCTCGCCAAGATTGCCGATAACATCACCGTGAAACTCCCCCTCACATGGGACGGCCTGAAAGCATGTAAGCATTTCTCTGATAAAGGCATCAAAACCAATGTGACGCTCTGCTTCTCTGCGAGCCAAGCACTGCTCGCCGCCAAAGCAGGCGCGACGTACATCTCGCCTTTCGTGGGTCGCTTGGATGATATTTCCATGGACGGTATGGCGCTGATTGAAGAAATCTGCACCATCTACGCCAATTACGACTACCCAACCAAAGTGCTGGTTGCATCGGTGCGCCACCCGCAGCATATCGTAGACTCCGCCAAGATTGGCGCAGACGTTGCGACCGTACCTGCAAGTGTACTCAAGCAACTCACCAAGCACCCGCTGACCGATAAAGGTCTAGAGTCCTTCATGAAGGATTGGGAGAAGACTGGGCAGAGTATTTAATTACTGGCGCGCATAAGCGCGCCAGATTATACTCATCCTATGAGTAAAGTCCCACAGCCAGACGAGAAGCCTTTCAGTGCGATGACCAAGCAGATGGTGCTGGATTATATCCATGCACATCCTGAGTTCCTGCATGAGCATCCCGAGCTGCTGGAGATTCTAGTGCCGCCCGAGCAAAAAACGGGGGCGGACCATGTGCTCGATTTCCAGCATTACGCGCTCGATAATTTGCGCAGTTCTATGCAGAACCTCAAAGACAAATTCGATGGGCTGCTTACCAGCGCACGCGATAATATGTCCGTGCAGGCGCAGGTGCATGAGGCTACACTGCGTGTCATCAAAGCGCGCGACTTGGAGCAATTGCTCGAAGTGCTCACCATTGATTTAGTGTCGCTCTTTGGCATTGATGTAGTGCGCATCGCCATGGAATCGGAAGTCGCCGAATTCTATGACAGCTATTACGGCGAGCATAATTATTCGGGCCTGAGTTTTATTCCGCTCGGCATCACGGAGCTGGCACTGGAGGGCGGCGCGGATGTGGTAATGGTCGCAGACACGATGAAACATTTACCTATCGGCTTTGATGAGATCTTCTCTGACTGCTCCGCACTCATCCAGAGCTGCGCCCTGCTGCGCTTGGAGTTAACGGGGCTACAACGCTTTGTCATCATCGCCTTTGGCACGCGCGAGCCGGGGCACTTTCATCCGCAACAAGGCACGGAGCTGCTCTCTTTCCTCGCCCAAGTCATCGAACATAAGCTGGACGCATGTCTGACCGAAAGCGAAATAGAACGTCTGCTATAGGTTTCGCCCAGCTTCCCCTGCTGCCCGATGTAGCGGAAGCGTTGGTAGCGTGGCAATCCCATCTCTTGCATAACCGCCGCCTCGCCGAGAGCTCCGTCGCGCCTTACTGCGAAGCAGTGGGGTTCTTTCTACATTTCTTGAGTGGTTACCGCGAGGAACAACTCTCACTCTCTCTGCTCGCCAACCTCAAAGCACGCGAGCTGCGCGCATGGCTGGCCGAGCGCAATCGTGCGGGCTATTCCAAAAGCAGCAACGCGCGCGCCCTCTCGGCGATACGCAATCTGTTTCGCTATTTGGCGCGCGAGGGGCTGGTCGATAATAGCGAGATCTATCTCGTCAAAGGGCCGAAGAAGGAGCGCCGACTACCCAAAGCCTTAACCAAACAAGATGCCGATGCAGCCGTAAAATCGATTGGTGAGCTAAGCGAAGAGCCCTGGATAGCGAAGCGCGATGAAGCGCTGCTCATGCTTATCTATGGATGCGGCTTGCGCATCAGTGAAGCCCTCGCTACTACCGTAGGCGATGCCACCAGCGGCAAGGCCGTGCTACGCGTAACGGGTAAAGGGAACAAGCAACGTGAAGTGCCATTGCTACCTATCGTGGTGCGAGCGCTGCATGACTACCTACGCCTCTGCCCCTACCATGCCCATAGCCACGATAAGAGCCCGCTCTTTTTAGGGGTGCGTGGTGGTGCATTAGGCGCAAGTGGCGCGCAAGCACAAATGCGTAAGTTAAGAGGGTATCTCGGCTTGCCGGATTCGGTTACCGCACATGCCTTCCGCCATAGCTTTGCAACACATTTGCTCGCAGCGGGTGGAGATTTGCGTGACATACAAGAACTGCTCGGCCATGCGAGCCTATCAACCACACAAGTCTATACGCATATTGATACGGAACGGCTACTAGGCGCCTATAGCGCTAGCCACCCACGAAAACAGAAGTAAGAGTTACTCGCCTTTAGCTGGCTTGCTGGCTGCATCGTCCAGCTCTTCAGCAATCTCTGAATCACTCGGCGGAGTCTGCACCACTACGCCATACCAACCAAGGCCATCATACTCTTCGTAACCGATGGTCTTTGCATAGGCGACGATATCGCCATTGCCATCGATATAGGAACCCTTAGTGCCATTGGCTTGCAGCGGGAAGGGTTGCAACAGACCTTTGCCATCCGAAGAAGCAATGATGTTATGCTTGGAATCGAGCAGCATCACACGACTGCGGTCCCATTCTTCTTTACCAAACGGCGGCTCATCACACACGATAGAGCGTGATTGCTCCGGCCAGTCAAAATACACGCCAAGCACGCCGAGCGTCTCGCCGTTAATCTCACCGCCTTTACGCACGGCAGTCGAATACACCGCAACAGGCTTATTGTTATGGATTTCATCCACATGGATATCATCCACCACATAATCATCCCCTGTGCGGCACTGCATAGCTTCTGCAAACCAGCGGGCGCGACTCACATCGCTACCAATCGCATTCGGGTATTTTGTAGGCTCGGAGCATGCGACCACTTTGCCGCCCGGCTCAACGAGCAATAAATTCATATAGACCGTGTAGAAACGGTTAATCACGCCAAGGCGTTTCGTCGCGAAGAGAAAACTTTCTTCTGATGGGCTTTCCATCGCATCGGTAAAGGCGCTGTCTGTCGCCCACCAGCGCACATCTGCGGTACGCTCAAACAGGTTGCGCACGATAAGCTGCACGAGGGTCTGCGCCATCTCGGTCAGGCGAATACCCTCCATCTCATCAACGAGCTGGTTGGTGACGCCGCGGCCTTGCTCAATACGCTGCAAAACCGTTTTTCGGAAATTGAGGGAGTTTTCCGATGCCTGCGTTGCAAGATTCTTCACCTCTGACGCTACCACGGTGAAACCACGACCCGCCTCACCGGCACGCGCTGCTTCAATGGTCGCGTTGAGGGCGAGCAGGTTGATTTGTCCGGCGATCTTTTCATTGATCTGCGCGAATTTTTCAATGTCGCCCGCCACGCGGGTCATGATGGTTTGAATCTTACGAGGCATAGAAAACTCCCCCTGTTTGCCTGTTACTTCTTAGAGGCTTTCGGTGCACGAAGTACACGCGAGTCCTTACGTTCTTCGAAGTAAGGATAGCCGCTAATTTCAAGTTCTGCAATATCCAGGCCAAGTTCTTCCTCTTCTGGAGGCAGACGCAGGCCCATCACCAACTTGATAATGGTCCATACAATGGCAGAAGCAACGATGGTGAAAGCACCAATCGCCAGCACGCCTTGCAGCTGAACCATAAAGCTCGTGTCTGGATTGCTCATTGGAACAACGAGCGTACCGAAGATACCGCACACGAGGTGTACCGGAACGGCACCGACCACGTCATCGATTTTGAAGCGCTCTAGCAATGGGCTGGTTACTACAACCAAACCACCACCTGCAGCACCAATCAGCGCCGCTTGGCCAATGCTTGGCATCAACGGCTCAGCCGTGATAGCCACCAGACCACCCAGCGCACCATTCAGCGCAGCGTACAGATCGATACGGCCATTACGCAGACGTGACAGCAAAATCGCAGCAACTACGCCTGCCGCAGCAGCGGTATTGGTGTTAGCAAAGATGTTCGAGATAGCAATCGCATCTGCACCAGAACCCAGCGCGAGCTGCGAACCACCGTTAAATCCGAACCAGCCGAACCACAGCACGAACACACCAAGACCAACCAACGCAGCCGAAGAGGGCAACATTGGTACTGGTGAACCATCATCATTGAAACGACCGATACGCGGGCCAAGAATCATACAGCCAACGAGCGCAGCCCAACCACCTACAGAGTGTACGAGGGTGGAGCCTGCAAAGTCAGAGAAGCCCATCTCAGCGAGCCAGCCACCGCCCCACTGCCATGCGCCAGTGATAGGATAAAGCACACCAGTAAGGATTGCAGTGAATACGAGGAATGGTTCAATCTTCATGCGCTCAGCAACGGCACCTGAAACAATAGAGGCCGTGGTTGCCACAAACACCATCTGGAAGAACCAGTCAGATGCGGCAGCGTATCCGCCGCCAAAGTCACCAGCTTCTGCAGCTGCATCATCTGCACCCCACATCAAGAACTGACCAATATAGCCACCATCTACGCCATTATACATCACGTTATAGCCGATGAGGAAATACATCAGACCCGCAACTGCATAGAGCGAGATATTTTTAAGAATGATTGTAGCAACGCTACGGTAACGTACCATGCCTGCTTCGAGCATAGAGAAGCCCGCCGCCATGAACATGACAAGCACGCCACAGACGAGGAAAAGGAAAGTGTTGAGTACATACGCCGTTTCGCTCTCCACCTCTGCCATTGCGACAGTAGGTAGAAGCGCGAGCGCCGCTGCACCAACGATAGTTTTAAGAGATCGCATAATTTGCTCCCATGTTGAATGGATTATAAACCCGGATTTATGTTGAAGAACAACATAGGTTAACACCCTCACGCTATCGTATTGATGCGTCAATCTTTTGCAACGCAGCATCCACACATTAATAAGTAATACGCATGATTGTGTTGCATAACTGCCCCAAACACAGTTGCATATCTACCACGTGCTGGTAGCATAGCTTGCAAAAGGGAGAGGCTATGTCACTCGAAAAACAAATCGCCGTTGCTATCAAAAAGGCGGACTCAAGTTACTTCTTTGAAGATTACTCCAAACAAGCCAAGGCTGTTTTGGATTGCGTTAAAAAGGAGGGCTATCAAATCATCCCCGCAGAGTTAGAGGATGGCTTGTATAAAAAAATCTCCGACCAAATGCGCACCGGAAAAATGACACCAGAAGAGCATATACGCGACGTCTATCAAACCATGTTTCGCATATTGAAAGAAGAGAACAAGATTCTTTGATTTATGTTGCAGCGCACAAAAGGCTTGACATGCAACCTCTGGTCACTTATATTGCAATGCAACACAAACAGTGTTTAAGAATAAATTAGGAGAAAAACTATGAATACTCAGAATCCTTTCGCAGATTTCCAAAGCTACTTTAGCGAAGTGAAAATGCCTAACGTGAACTACAACCAGTTCTTCGCGATTCAGCGCCGTAACATCGAAGCGCTTTCTACTGCAAACAAGCTGATGACTGAAGGTGTGCAAGCCGTATCTCGTCGTCATGCAGAGCTGGCGCGTGAGAACGTGCAAGACGTAATCAAAGCAACCAAAGATATGATGACTAGCGGTTCGCCAGAAATCAACACCAGCAAGCAAACTGCGCTGGCAAAAGATATCTTCGAAAAATCACTCAGCAATCTGCGCGAAGCATCTGAGCTGTTCACCAAGTCTAGCTTCGAAGCATTCGACCTGCTGAACAAGCGCGCAAGCGAGTCTGTAGAAGAGCTGCAGAAAGCTGCTGCGTAACCGAATCCCTATTTGGTTAGTTAAAAAGGGCGCCTTTATTGAGGCGCCCTTTTTCTTTGTGCTATTGCTTGTTGCTGCGGGGCAATTCAATCACCGCGCGCAAGCCTGTAATGGCTCTATCACTCTCGATATTCTCTAGCGTAATTTTTCCGCCTTGGGCTTGCACCAAATCGCGTGCGATAGAAAGCCCCAACCCCGCACCGCTTTGCTCTGGGCTGCGCGCATCATCCATGCGTTTAAAGGCTTGGAACATTTCTGCCTGACGCTCAGCAGGAATACCCGGCCCCTTATCTTCCACAACAATGCTGTATGTACGCCGTTGCTTATTAAGAACCACATAGGCTTCTTCACCATACTTCAACGCATTTTCAATCACGTTCTGCACCGCACGACGTAGCGCCTGTAGCTTCACCTCCGCCACTAATTTCAGCGCACCGTCACACTCAAAACCAACCGCTGCACCTTGCTTACTATAATCCTGCACCATCGCTTCTATCAAATGCGGGATGTCCGCAAGCACCGCTTCTTCACCTGCTTCGCCTTTGGCAAAAGCGAGATACTCTGCGACCATATGCTCCATCTCGGCAATGTCCGATTCGAGCGCCTGCTTCTCTGCATCGGTCAATTTGGATACGGCAATTTGAAGCTTCATGCGCGTGAGTGGCGTGCGCAAATCGTGACTAATCCCTGCGAGCATTTCGGTGCGGCTTGTGATGTAGCGCTGGATGCGGTCGCGCATTTCGATAAAGGCTCGGCCTGCGAGGCGCACCTCTTCCGCACCGCGTGGGCGAAACTCCGGCACATCTTGTCCCATCCCGAATTTCTTCGCGGCCTTTGCAAGTTGGCGAATCGGGCGAATTTGGTTGCGCAGGAATTGCGTGGAGACCAGCACCAACAGCAAGGACGAACCACCCAGCCACAGCAAAAAGATGGTAGTAGTCGAGCTATTGAGTCGCTTGGTGCTGGTGGTCAGCGTCATCACACGCTCAGGCTCCACCTGCAACGCCACCGTAAAGTCCTTGCCGTCTGGAAGTTCGTAAATACGATATTCCACATTCGCGCGATCCATATGATCAATGAAATTATCGTAGGCACTTCCCACATCGCTCGGCGCTTCCAGCAATAGTCCGTCTTTGTAATCCAACTCAAAACCCAGCTCTGCGGCGTAGGTATAAACCGGCGCGTTTTCCGCATGCTCCTTATCGAGCGTTGCCATCAGCAACACCTCGCCCGAAAGGCTGCGCGCCATATGGCGGGTTACGCTGTCCCAATGGCGCTCATAGAAAATGCCATAGGCCACCACCTGCACCAGCACCATCGGCAGCGCCATAATCAGGAAGGCGCGGCCAAACAAACTATGCGGCAAGTAGCGCTTCCAAAGCGGCTCATGCGCATATTTATGGGGATGCTGTTTGCTCATAACACACGCTCCGCTTGCAATACATAACCGGCATGGCGCACCGTCTGCAAATAAACGGGGCGCGCTGGTTCCGGCTCAATCTTTTTGCGCAGGCGGTTCACCATCACATCCACGCTGCGCGTATTGCTTCCGCCCGCCAGCTCTGCCATCGTCTCGCGGCTCACCGGCTCACCCAAATGTTTGCCCAGCAGCTCCAAACATTCACGCTCGGCAGTGGTGAGGTATACGGGCTCCCCTTGCTGCACAAGCTGACCACTCGCCACATCAAACACAAACCCACCAAATGCGATGCGCGTTGGTTGCTGGCTCTCTGGCGGCGCGGCGCGGCGCAGAATGGCTTGAATGCGCAGCAATAACTCGCGCGGCTCAAATGGCTTCACCAGATAATCATCCGCGCCGGATTCCAGCCCTTTGATTTTATCATTTGTCTCGGCAAGCGCGGTGAGCATCAAGGCGGATGGCGCATCCTCTGGCAGGCTTGCGACAAACTCCATGCCCGTCTCGCCCGGCATCATCACATCCACCACCATCATATCAAACAGCAGCGATTCCAGCTTCTTGCGCGCATCGGCTGCGTCACTCGCGCAGGTCACATCATAGCCATTATCGCGCAGATAATGCTGCAACAAGTCACGCAGACGCGCATCGTCGTCTACCACCAATATATGCCGCGCTTCGCTCATGGTTATCGTGTCCTTCGCAGGTAAATCACATAGGCACCTTTGCCACCTTGTGCTGGTGTAGCATAATCCAGCGCAACAATAAAAGGCCGAAGCAAAGGCTCGTTGGCCCAGCGGGGCAGGGCTTGCTGCAACACAGGCCCTTCTTCACTGCGCCGGCCTTGGCCGGTAATCACCAAGACGGTGCGATGCCCCGCCGCTTGGTGCGATTGAATAAAGCCATAAAACCGCTCGCATGCTTCGGCTTGCTTGAGCCCGTGCAAGTCCAGCACCGCATCAATCGGCTGCTTGCCCTTGCGGATACGCCCCGCCGTGCGTTTATCAATGGAATGCTCCATCCCCACTTCTAGGGGTAGCAAATCGGCTGACGGCTTGGGCGGTGCGTTCACCCGTAAAGGCCGCGCCTCTATGCTCGGTTTTCTCGCGGCTTCTTCCGCTTGTTCCATCAACGCTTCAGCGCTTGGGCGCTCGGCTTTATCCGCATAGGCTTTCGTACCCTCGACCGCATCGGCCCAGTCGCGCTGTTCTTCGGCGCTCAGCTCGGGGATCTTAATCGGTCGTTTGCGTGGCGGCATGCGGGTTGCTTCCTTTCGGCCATAGCATGACCCATCGCGCAGGCGCTTGCAAGCCACCAGCCTTGGCCTCCGCTTGCTTACCTCGGCCAAAAAAGATATCGCCGCGCATCGGGCCTTTAATCGCCCCACCCGTATCTTGCGCAATCAACAGACGGGCATAGGGCGTACCATCCGCCAATTCCGTCTGCACAAATATGGGCGTGCCGTAAGGCGTGAAGCGCCTATCCACCGCCAGCGATCGCTCTGCCGTGACGGCCACGCCCTGCGCGCCTTTGGCGGGTTCGGCATTCTCCACGACCGTAAAGAACACAAACGCATCATTCTGCTGCATCACTTCATCCGCTTGCTCTGGATGTGCATAGAGCCATTCCCGAATCGTTTGCAGCGACACCTTATCCGGCTCCAGCTCCCCCCGCTCCTTAAGCACGCGACCAATCGGTGTGTAGGGCTGGTGGTTCTTGCCCGCATATTGCGCGGTGATCATGCGCCCGTCCGGCAGTAGCACCTTGCCGCTCCCCTGAATCTGCAAAAAGAACGCCTGCACTTTATCTTCCAGCCACAGCACCTCTGTGCCCCTCAGCATGGCATTTGCCTCTATCGCTTCGCGCGTCGCAAAGGGAGAATCTGGCGTGGGGGTTGGGTTCGGCGCGGCATAAAGCGGAGCGGGAAACTCTGGGCTTACACTCAAGCTTCCCAGCATCACTGGCTCATAATAGCCCGTCACAAACCCTGCTTCGCTGCGTCCTGTTGTTACCTCATAGGCATTAAACTCGCTTTGGAAAAATGCGCGGGCATTGTCTGCGCCTTGCGCTTTTCTGCAGCTTTCCGCGAAGTCGGGGTGCATCTTCGCACGGCAGCTTTTGCGAAATGCCGCTAATGCCTCGGCGTGATTATCGGCATGCCATCCGGCAAGCGCATGGGAGGAGATAGGTTGATAGCGGGGCGTGTTCAGCCAGCTACAAGCAGGGAGCGCACAGAGCAGGCATACAACAACAAGGCGCTTCATCACGTATCGATAATCGTCCAGTTCGGGTTTTTCGAACGCGTGTCACGCTCAAACACCCACTCATCTTCCACTTCTTCAATGGTCGTGTTCGGGGCGATAATCTGCTCACTGACGAATTGCACCGTCACCTGCGCCTTACTGCCTTGCATTTCGGCTTCGATCAATTCGGCCTCTTTGATAGAAACCAGCGTGACGGCAGCATCGCCCTCACCATCCTTCATCGCGGAGGAGAACTCTTCATAGATAGGCTTATCCAGCAACATCTTCAGTGTTGCATCGTCTTTGCTATGGAATGCGCTTAGCACCATCTCGAACGCCATTTTCGCGCCTTTGAGGAATTCATCAACGCGGAAAGAGCCGTCCGCCTTTTTAATATCATCGATGCCGCTCTTCACATCCCCGTCACCCAAATCTTCATACACCGCATCGATAACGGGCTTTTCTGGCTCGGGCGTTTTGCGTGGCTTGATATCAATCACACGCTCTTCGGTCTTTTTCTCAGACTTTTCGATTTTCGGCTTGGGTTGTTTGCTTGGGTCAAAGCCCGTCTTATCCCCTAAAATACTTCTGTATCTCAGCAGGATAAAAGCCGCAATGGCTGCAAAAACAATAATATCTCCAAACGGGATGCCTTCAGACATAGCTTTTCCTTGGTATTATGCGTTTGTTTTGATATAGAGTCCCCAACCGTGAAAAACAAGCGAAAGGACTGCGAAAAATGAGCGAAGCGACTCTTCCCGTAACTTCCCTAAAGGGCCAATATATTAAAGATCTGTCATTTGAGAATCCGCGTGCGCCGGAAAGCCTGATGACGCTGAAAGAGCCGCCTGCGATTGATATCAACGTAGACCTGAACGCGCAGCGCCTGAATGAGAACATGTTCGAGCTGACCATGAAAATCTCGACCCGCGCGATGCAAGAGAAGAACACCTTGTTCCTCACCGACCTGACGTATGGCGGTATTTTTGAAGTAGCCGCTGAAAGCGAAGAGCAACTGGAACGTTTGATTCTCGTAAACTGCTCTGAGATTCTGTTCCCGTTTGCACGCCGCGTCGTTGCGGATGTAACGCGTGATGGTGGCTTCCCGCCATTGCAGTTAGAGCCTGTTGATTTTAACGGCCTCTATGAGCAGAACAAAGACCGCGTAGCCCGCAGTCAAGACGGCGTTTCTAACTAAGTCCTAAACCCCGAATTTCTTCCAAAGCGGGTCTTTTAGCGTTTCGATGAATTGCGCGTGCGCGCGTTGTTCTTCGTCGCTTGCAGGAAACTTGCGCTTGGGAAAGTCGCTCACCTTGGCTGAGGTGGATTGTGCTTCTGCGCCCTCTTCTTGCGATGCCGCTTGGTCTTTCGCCAAGCCAAGCGTGGATTGTCTGCCGCCTTTTAGCTCCAAATACACATCTGCGAGCAGCTCCGCATCGAGTAACGCACCGTGCTTGGTACGCGCGGCATTATCCACGCCGAAACGTTTACACAGCGCATCGAGGTTCGCCGGTGAGCCGGGGAATTTCTTACGCGCCATCGGCACGGTATCAATCGTGCGGCTCATAGGCAGCGCAGGGTAGCCCAGCTTCTCCAGCTCGGCATTGATAAATTTCATATCAAATTGCGCATTGTGAATCACCAACGGGTCGTCCTGAATAAACTCCAAGAACGCATCGGCAATGGTGCGGAAGAGCGGCTTATCGCTCAAAAACTCGCGGGACAAGCCATGCACACGATACGCCTCTTCTGGCATATCGCGCTCAGGGTTCAGGTAAATATGAAAATGGTTCGCCGTGCGCACATGGTTAATCATCTCCACGCACCCAATCTCCACAATCCGGTGCCCGCTATACGGGTCCAGTCCGGTAGTCTCGGTATCTAACGCAATCTCTCTCATAAGATTCCTTTTATCGCTCCTGCTCCGGCCTACTGGCCTACGCAATGAGCC
>CAYFFN010000035.1:0-12242 GCA_964342335.1 uncultured Azospirillaceae bacterium | reverse complement strand
TTTCGGTAGCCTCTAATTTGACGGCGAATGGTGTAGGCTTTCTTTATGGCGGGGGGAAAAAATACCCTGACGGCACGATTGTGGAAGTGCAAAAGCGCGGTGCAGAGAAAGAGGCTACAATTGAAGAGTCTATCTTGGAGCCGAGTAAACAGGTTACCGCGCATGATGCGGAGCTGACTCAACATAAGCATGAGGTGTTGGAACGTGTCTGATGATAAACAGCAAAGTCCTGAGAATGTGATGCCTCCTGAAGGTGTTAATTCTGTGCAAGCATGGCTTAGCAAGACAGGGCAGAATGTGCGCGGTTATGCGCAGCGCCATACGCCTGCTTTTATTGTAAATAGTGGCTCGAATCTGACGGGGGTTGCCCATTTGACGGGCGAATTCATGATGATTAAGGCCTATTCGCCCATCAAAAGTGCGGACGACTTAGCGAAGCTGGAAGGGAAAAGCCGAACTTTAGAAGAAGTGAAGATGTTCTTTGGTGGGGCGCTAAAGTCGTTGCCGTTCCGTATGAGCTTTTCCGAAGCGTTGGATCCGAAGTTTTACGCCGATAGCTTCCGTGCTGTGGCGGATTTAGAATACGCAACCAAGCGTGACATGGATAAGATTGGTTTTATCTCTAACCGCTGGGGGATGCGTTCGGCCATTTGCGGTATCACCGCGATGAGTTTTGCCTCGCTGCTGCCAGATTCGCAAGATACACCAGAAGAAACCGAACGTATGGCAAAAATGCGCACGGAGCATTTTGGACAATATGCGGGGATGCGTGTGGGGCAGGCGCTTAATCCGTTTGGTTGGGCGCAGCATAAGCGTGAGTTTACCGGCCTTACTATGGTAGGCGCGGGTGCGTTTTCGGTGATGAATGGCTTGATGACGGCTAGCGGCGGCGTGAAATACACGCGTAACTGGGCGCATTCTATTGGCGGCGCGATTACTGCAGCGGCGGGTAGTGGCCTCATTCTAGCGATTGATAATGAGAAAGGCTGGGACGATTGGGGTAAGATTAACCTGCTTCGTTTGTTCTCGCTGCCTAACAGTATCGCTACGAAATATCAGAAGAAACAAGATGGCCGCCATTGGTATGTTGGTGGGGTTGGCGCATTCCAGACCTCTAATATCGTGTCGTATCTTTATGGCGGGGTGGAGAAGCTGCCGGATGGTACCATCGTAGATAAGGATGCGGTGCGTAAAGAGGCAGAGCGCAAAGCGAAAGACGAAACAAACATGCGCCGTGATTGGGATTTTGACGGGTTGAAGGAAGAGCCCGCAATGCAGGTGAAAGAGGTGGCAGGGCATGAGCGGCAGATGGAAAAAGGGCCCGAGCAGGAGCACGTGGCGCAGATGTCGGTTTAGGCATGCCCGTCTAAGATTCTCACGATTGTAACAAAACCTTCACACACGGAAACAGGCCGTTGTGCTAGATTAGAAGCTAAGAAAAAGTATTTTAGGAGAAAACCATGGATAGCAAACACCCAAAAGTCGTACATGCTCGTAAGCATGACATGCTCTCGGGCACTGCTGAGACCACACTTGATGGCGTTAAAGGCGCCGCTCAGTCCACTTGGAACTGGGGTCGTGTGGGAATGATTGCCGGTGGTGTTGCTCTGATGTTGGTGATGGCCCCATGGGGTGCAGGACTCATGAGTCTTATTCCAAATGTAGCAGCGACGAGTGCTCTTGCTACAGCAGCTAGCTTCGTTACAGGTGCAGTTGGCCTCGTAGTTGGTGCCTTTGGCGGTGGTGCCTTGGTTGGTGGGCTTGGTACCTTGTTTGGCGGCGTTAAAGGCGCAGGTCACGGTTTGGACCGCGTAGCAGACGAACATAAAGCGTATCGCGTGAATAAAGCGATTGAGCACACAATGGGCGTGCAAGCGCAACAAGTGCAAACCCAAGCGATGGCGCTGCACAATATTGCAGCGGCGCAGCAGATGCAGCAAGAAGTAATGATGCAGGCCGATGCACCAACCATGAGGGTTGCCGGTGCGCAGAAGGAAGAGGCGACCGAGCTGACGCCAAGTGCGAATATGCAAGAGTCTGTTCCAGGTCTGAAAGAGGCGGCAGCCAATGACAATAATATCAAAGATATGCTGGAAGCGTTGCGTGCCAATGATAATGAAGGCCATGCGGCTAAGCATCTCGCTGAGATAGCGGCTGCAGAGCAACAACAAGAAGCGACACGTTAGGAGTAACGATACGTGCTAGAAGCAGTAAAAGATTTCTTCAATTTTGGTAAGGCGACCGAGGGTTTCCTCAAGGCGCCAGGCCAATCATTGCGTGCCGTAAGCGGTGGAGCAGGTGCTAGCTCTGGTCCTATTGGTAAAGCGCTGTATTATACGACAGTAGCGCCCTTTAAGATGGCAGCCGCAGGTGGTATGCGTGTCGCACAAGGTGGCGCATTTGTGATTGCACCCTTTGCAGCGCTGGGTGGCGGTCTTTTCGCAGCGAAGAAGTTGAGTGATCATCTCGAGCATCGCGAAGAAGCGAATAACGCCGTAGCAGAGATTAATCAAAATATGATGCAAACGCAGGCGCTTATTAATGCGAATCCGATGGATCCGTACACGGCGGCGGCGGTGAATCAGCAGATGATGGTGGCTGCACAGAGTGCGCAATTGCAGGGCCGTTTGGCCGATGCACCAAGCATGGCGCTAGGCGCTGATAATCAATAAGAATTTCCTGTATTTTTAGGCTTGACTCCTGAGGGAGAGCGGGTATATTCCGCCCTCATTCGCGAGGAGCTGTTTTCCCTCCAAGCGCAGGGTTTCCCTGAGAAATTATAATAATGCTGAGGAAAATCGGATAGCTTCCGTTGGCAGCGATAGAAATGGAGTAAAGCAATGTCTAAACGTAGTAGCGTTAAGTACAAACTATCCCGCCGTATCGGCGAAAGCCTATGGGGTCGCGGTAAAGACCCTGCTAACCGTCGCGCTTATGGCCCAGGCCAGCACGGTCAGCGTCGTAAGAAAATTTCTGACTATGGTACCCAGCTGCTCGCGAAGCAAAAGCTGAAAGGCTACTATGGCAGCATCTCTGAAAAGCAGTTCCGTAAGATTTACGGTGAAGCGGTTCGTCAAAAAGGCGATACGTCTGAGAACCTGATTGGTCTGCTGGAGCGCCGTTTGGATGCGGTAGTATACCGTATGTGTGTTGTTCCGACGGTATTCGCCGCGCGTCAGTTCGTGAACCACGGTCACGTTACTGTGAACGGTAAAAAAGTGAACATTCCTAGCTACCGCCTGAAAGATGGTGATGTGGTTGAAGTGAAAGAAAAATCACGCACTATTCCGATGGTATTGGAAACGCTTCAGAATCCTGAGCGCGATATCCCTGATTACCTCGAAGTAGACGTTAAAGCGTTTAAAGCAACGTATCTGCGTGCGCCAAAATTGCTGGATGTTCCGTATCCAGTGAAGATGGAACCGAATCTCGTGGTGGAATATTACTCACGATAATAGGGGTTACACCCATAATAATAACACGTTTCTCATGCGTGAAGCTCTGGCGAGAGCAAGAAAAAGAGGCCGTTCTGCAAAGGACGGCCTTTTTCATTGGTGGGTAACCTGATAGAATAGCTTATGTCTTTATTTCACAAAGAAGCGCCTGCGTCGCTGAGCGACGAAGATATCGAGAAGCTGCTCAAGGATTATGAGCAGGATATCGCGGATATTGTCGATGCGATTTTGGCGAGTAGCGAAGATGCGGATTTAGACCTCGCCGAGGTGGTGGAGCATTTGCCGTTTCAGGCGCGGATTGCGATTGTCGAGAAAATCCGTGAGATGGTCGCCAAGCGTAATGAGGAGAAGGCCAAGCAGCTGGAGCAACAGCTGGAGCAGATGCGTCAGTTAGAAGCGGAAGCGCGGCAGAGAAGTATCTTCCAAAAGGTGCTGATGCATCTGATGTCGCAGGAGACGCTGCGTAAAATGCGCGAGTCCTTTATGGCGCGGCCAGGCTTGGAGCAATCAGTTGAGAATATCGGCCAAGAGCTTGCAAAGAAAGGTGTTTTGCAGAATTTGCAATTGGCGGATAAGGCTGAGTTAGGTGACTTACATCACGGCGTGAATAGAGCTGCTGGCAAAGGCAAAGACGCGGGCAGGGGGTTTGGTTAACGCGCTGGGCATTTTGCCTTACGTTCGTCAATACAAGCCTTGAGCTTCTCATATGTATCGACGCCGTTTCGTTCTGTATCAATGAAGCGCTCTTTTGGGACTAAATTATGTTTGAGCAAGAATGTCTCTAAACCGGCGGTGAGTTGGCTTCCGCGCACCTCTATTCCAATGGCAAACTCATTGTTTCCGTCTGATGTGAAGCAGATATTGTTATTTTGTGTGAAGTAATTCTTTTCTAATCTAAGAGTCTCAGAGAAATTGCGTTCAATTACTTCTTTGACAATATCTGCCTTTGCACGCAGCGTTGCACGCTGCACTTCGGTGTTTTTGAAGCCTGTATAATGCGTTGTGACAAAAAGAAATGTTTTGTCTCGTACTGCTTCACTCGCAGCCTCTGTGTAGCTGCTCCACATTTTTTGGTCTTCTGTGGTTAGACCTGCTGGCAAGGGAAGATGGTAACCCTTTTCTTTTACAAGATAAACGCCGCGAAACGCTTGCTGTTCCGTAGTGTTTACATCCCTCTCTTTGTGCTCGACTATGCTGCTGCTCCGAGCGCAACGCCGTTCTCTTTGAGGAAGCTTTCTAGCTCGCCTTCTTCGTACATGTCTCGGATGATGTCGCAGCCGCCTACGAACTCGCCTTTGACGTAGAGTTGTGGGATGGTCGGCCAGTCGGTGAATGCTTTGATGCCTTGGCGTAGCTCCATATCGAGCAGGACGTTCACATCGTGAAACTCAACGCCCAAGCGCTGGAGTACAGCGACTACGGTGGCGGAGAAGCCGCATTGCGGGAGCTTTTGGCTGCCCTTCATGAAGAGCACAACATCGTGTTCGTTTACGGTGTCTTGGATGGTTTGGAAAATCGGGTTCTCAGTCATAGCGCTATTATAGGGTTTTTGGGGTTAGAATACAATATGCAAGCCGCAGGCATCGTTGAGTTCCTGCGCGAGCAATTGTTTTAATATACGACCGTCGGAAAGTTTCCAACAGCCATTATCATGGTCATAGTCGAAATGGAGGCCGCCGCTGATGGGGGAAGCGAGCCACATTTGGCGGCTGGGCTCGTGGCGGCTGACGACGAAAGTTTTGCCGTTCTCGCACTCGATGGTGAGGACGCCGTCGAGCAGTTCCAGCTCTTCGAGCGTGCCGTCGTCATAGGCTTGCTCCAGCTGGTCGAACAGATGCATCAGCGTGGCATTTGCGATGGCGTGGAAATGGTGTTCGTCGAGCATGAAAGTGACTATCTATCTTGTGTTTTACGAGCGGGTAGCGTATAGCGAAGCCTCGTTAACCCCTAGGACAAGTGAAACCCTATCCACATGGCGGAAAAGAAAAAACCAGCGAAGCGGAAAAGCCCTGCGAAAAAGCCTGCGTCACGTGCGAAGAAGCCTGCGCCACGCAAGCCAGCGACGCGTCGCCCTGCGAAAAAGACGGTGGCGAAATTGCGTTGGTATAAGCGCCGTAATTTCTGGGTGAAGTTCTTCTATCTGATGATGATGCTGTTCTTCCTGATGATTGCAGGATTGGCGCTCATCGCGCGTGATTTGCCGGATATCAGCAAGCTGGATGTGATTGAGAAAAGCCCGGGCATTACCATCACCACGGTGGATGGAATGATTCTGGCGACGTATGGCGATGTGTATGGTGAGTTTATTCCGTATAAAGAGCTGCCGCCGAGCGTGGTGAAGGCCGTGCTGGCGACAGAAGATCGCCGCTTTTTTGACCATCCGGGCGTGGATATATGGGGCATCGCGCGGGCGATGGTGCGCAATATTCAAGCGGGTGGCTTTGTGCAAGGCGGGAGTACCATCACGCAGCAAGTGGCGAAGAATGTGTTCCTAACACCCGACCGCACGCTCTACCGCAAGGTACAGGAAGCGTTGCTGGCATTGTGGCTGGAAGGACGCTTCAGCAAGGAAGAGATTCTCGCTATTTACATGAACCGTGTGTATTTGGGCGCGGGGGTCTATGGGGTGGATGCCGCTGCGAAACGCTATTTTGGCAAAGGCGCGCGGGAGCTGACGCTTGTGGAATCTGCGTCGTTGGCGGGGCTTCTCAAAGCACCGTCACGTTATGCACCCACAGCGGATTTTGAGCGTGCGAAGAAGCGCACGCACCAAGTGCTGCTGAATATGGTGGATGCGGATATGCTGATTGAGTCCGAGGTGCAGCCCGCGTTGGATTCGTTTGAGCCGCCTGCGACCTACCGTAAAGATGGCGATGATAGCGGGAAGCGTTACTTCACCGATTGGATCGCCGAGCGCGTGCCGCTTTATACGGGTGATATTAATGAAGATATTATCGTGGTGACCACGCTGGATCCGAAGATGCAGCGCGAAGCGGAAGACGCGGTGCATGCCTTTGTTGAGAAATACGGTGAGGAAAAGCAATTTGACCAAGCGGCGTTGCTCTCGATGACACCGGGCGGTGCGGTGCGCGCGATGGTGGGTGGAGCGGATTACCGTGAGAGCCAGTATAACCGTGCGACACAAGCCAAGCGTCAGCCGGGTTCGGTCTTTAAAATCTTTGCGTATCTTGCGGCGCTCGAAGCGGGGGCAAAGCCAACCTCTTTGGTGGTGGATGAGCCGGTTGAGATTGAGGTGAATGGCAAAAAATGGCGCCCAACGAACTTTGGCGGTGAATATCGCGGTGAGATTGAGCTGCAAGAAGCGCTCAAGCATTCGGTGAATACGATTGCCGTGAAGTTAGGCGATGCGGTGGGCTTCCAGAATGTGGCGAATCTGGCGCGCCGTTTTGGGATTGTCGATCTGCCGGTGCATCCGAGTATGGTGCTGGGATCGGTGGAAGTGACGCCGCTGGAGATGACGACCGCTTATGCCCATCTAGCAAATCGCGGCCAGCGCGTGGAGCCGTATGGGATTCTGAAAATCACCACCCAGTCGGGTGAGGAAGTGTATAAACATAGCCAGATTGGCAACTGGCAAGTGGTGAGTAACAATGTGGTGAATATGATGAACCATATGCTTACGCAGGTACCGAATGGCGGTACGGGCGGGCGGGCGAATATTGGTCGCCCGGTTGCCGGGAAGACCGGTACCAGCCAGAATTACCGCGATGCGTGGTTTATTGGCTTTACACCGCAATATGTGACCAGCGTGTGGGTGGGGAATGATAATAACGGCCCAACTAAAGGGATTACGGGCGGAAATATTCCGGCGATGATCTGGGGTGACTTTATGCGTAAAGCGCTGGCCGGAAAGGCTGCCCCTGCGATTCCGACATCGGATGAGCGTGAGGATGATATTTTGCCATGGCTACAAGAGAATAGTGGCGATTCGGTGCTGAAGCGTATCTTTGGCGGGCGCCGTACGATTGAGCGCGGCAATGAAGACGCGGAGCGCCGTTACCCGAGCGTGCGTGATAATAGAATCCGCTAAAAATTAATCTGCAATACGGTATTGATAGAGTTCTTGCGCGTTGATGCGTAGCCACTCTTTTGCCGCTTCATAGCCAGGGCAGAGGCGTTCTACAGCCGCCCAAAAAGCAGGGCTGTGATCCATATGGCGCAGATGAGCTACTTCATGGCTCACCACATATTCCAATACTTCGCGTGGTGCGAATACCAAGCGCCAGCAGAAATTGAGGTTGCCTTCGCTAGAGCAGCTGCCCCAACGGGATTTGGTATCACGAATAGAAATACGGCCGTAACGCTTGCCTAGCAAGGCGGCCTTCTGTTCAACTAGTTGACTAATTTCTTGGCGCACATGGCTTTTGAGTGCGTCTTGAATGCGGCGTGGCACGGCGGCTTTGTCTGGGCCGGATACGACGAGTTCGCCAGCGGCTAGTTTGTAAGCGCGGCGCAGAGATGGGTCGTGAGACGTGACGTGCGGCTTGCCAAGCACGGGCAGGGTCATGCCTGCGCGCAGACGGCGGTGCTTGGGGGCCTCGTTGAGCGTTTGCTCCAGCCAGTCATACTTCTCGTTCAAAAAACGGATGCCTTCTTGCAGGCGCACGCTCTTGGGGAGGGTGAGGCTGAGGGAGTGATCGGTGGGGCTATAGCGCAGGCAGATACGGCGGGCACGGCGATTGCGCTTTACCTTTAGCGGTAAATGGTGCTTTCCGATTTCTAGATATTCTGGCCATTCCATTGGTCTAAAACCCGAGCGTTTGTGAGTAATTTTTGCGGGGCACTTGCGATGGCTCCGTATTATCCTCTAAGCTATATGACTGATTCCGCAGCGCGTCAAACTTGTATGTTTACTTGTAAGTATCGCTGTTAATAGTGCCGGTAAGCTGTTGAAATAATGAGATATCCAAAGGAAGTGCTAGACCAGTTGCGCCAACTCGCCCCCGTGTCGGAGGTGATTGGTAAGCGTATCTCTATCAAGCGACACGGGCGGGAATTTCATGCGCTTTGCCCGTTTCATAAAGAGAAAACCCCGTCTTTTACCATTAATGACGAGAAGCATTTCTTCCATTGCTTTGGGTGTGGGGCGCATGGCGATGCGATTGGCTTTATCAAAGATTATGAAAATCTGAGCTACAAAGAGGCGATTGAGCGGCTGGCTGAAGAGGTGAATTTCTCGTTGCCTAAGCCTAGCCCAGAGATGGAGCGGCGCTATAAGCGCGAGCGAAGCTTGCAGGATGTGACCGAGGCGGCGTGCGCATGGTTCCAGAAGCAGTTGATGGCGAATGGCGGCGAGGGCGCGCGGGACTATGTGCGCACGCGCGGTATGAGCCGTGGCGTGGTGGCAGGCTTCCGTATTGGCTATGCGCCGGAGGATCGTAATGCGCTGGAGCAGGCGCTGCTTGCGCAAGGCTTCACGCAGGCGCAGATGATTGAGGCAGGGTTGCTGATTCGGGTGGATGGTAAGGCGCCTTATAGCCGTTTCCGCCGTCGATTGATGTTCCCGATCACGAATATTTCGGGTGAAGTGGTGGCGTTTGGCGGGCGTGTGCTGCCGGATGAGCCAAGTGACAACGCGCCGAAATATCTGAACTCGCCAGAAACGCCGATTTTCCATAAGGGTCAGCAGCTCTATAATTTTGACCGAGCCCGCCGTGCAGCGCGTGAGCATAGCGCGGTAGTGGTGTGCGAAGGCTATATGGATGTGATTGCCTTGGCGCAGGCGGGGATTGAGTATGCTGTGGCACCACTGGGCACGGCAATGACGCAGCAGCAATTGCAATTGCTCTGGACGGTGGCGGATGAGCCGGTGCTGTGTTTGGATGGGGATAATGCCGGTGAGCGCGCGATGCAGCGCGCGGCGGACTTGGCGTTCCCGATGTTGTTGCCACAGAAAAGTTTGCGCTTTGTGCGACTGCCCGCGGGGGAAGACCCTGACACTATCGTGAAGCAAGAGGGGGCAGAGGCGTTTGTGAGCCGTATGGGCAATGCGGTGAGCCTTTCGGATACGCTTTGGAGCCGCTTGGTGAGTGAGTTTGGGGATACGCCCGAGCAGCGTGCGGGGCTGGAGAAGGCGTGTATGCAGCGTGTTGGGCAGGTGCAAGATGCATCGGTGCAGGCGCATTACCGACGGTTTTATCAGGATAAATTGTGGCAGCTAGGGCGCAGTAAGCCGCAAGGTAAGCAAGCGACTAAAGTGCAGTCTGCGATGGTGCTGCCAGCGCTTCCATCGGCAAAGGACGGGGAAAGTCAGCGCCAGAAGGTGCAGCATAAATTGCTCTGCTTGGTAGCGTGTGCGCCGCAGCTTTTGGAGCAGGCCGAGCGAGAGGAATGGTTCGCGTCGCTGGATATGTTGGACGCTGAGGTGCGCCGCTGGCGCGACGCGCTGCTTCATTTATTGGTTAATAACCCTGCTCCTTCTGTTGAAGATGTTTCTGTGGCGCTTGAGGCGAGTGGAGAGGGGCGATGGGAAGCGTGGTTTGAGCGTGAGAAGCTAGCGGTGCCTCGTATGGTGCGGGACGGAGCAGCAGGCTACGAGATGGAGGCCGGGCGTCTCTGGCAGAAATGGGAGCAGAGCCACGGCTATTTGCAGCTCTCGGAAGAGGTGGAGCAGGCCAAGCGGGCCATGGCCGAGGAGATGAGCGAAGAAAATTACGCGCGATTCTCGGCGCTTATGCAGCAATTACGCATCATGGAGCAGCATCGCGGGCAATTTTTCGAGGATTCGGTGGAGGCGGGGTAGTTTTTGATTGACTCCAAGCCCTCTCTCGCGCAATTTCCTTGCTTATTGAAAGAGATAGAACCTCTCCCTATATAGGTTTCCTGATAAACCTTAATGGAGCGTAAGGAGCATCGGAATATGGCAACCAAAGCCACGACGAAAAAGACGAAAAACCCTGCGAAGAAAACAGCTGCAAAAAAGCCTGTAGCGAAAAAGGCAGCACCTGTGAAAAAGGCGGCAGCCGCGAAGAAGGCTCCTGCGAAGAAAGCTGCCCCCGCTAAAAAGCCCGCTGCGAAGAAGGCGGTAGCCGCCAAAAAAGCGCCAGCAAAGAAGGCCGCTCCAAAGAAAGAAGCAGCGAAAAAGCCTGCCGCTAAAAAAGCAGCACCTGTGAAAAAAGCGGCGGCAAAAAAGCCTGCAGCAAAGAAACCAGTTGCAGCAAAGAAAACTCCCGTTAAAAAGGCGGCTGCGCCAAGCCCCTCAACCAAAAAGGCGCCTGCAAAGAAAGCTATGACCGCAAAGAAAACCGAGGCCAAAACGGCCACCAAAAAGACACCTGCTAAAAAAGCCGCTCCCGCGAAGAAAGCTGCGCCCGCCAAAAAGGCCACGCCAGTGAAGAAGGAAGCTGTGGCGAAGAAAGCTCCCGCGAAGAAAGCGGCGGCCACCAAAAAGGAAGTAGCTGCGGCGAAGCCTGAGGTGGAGGAAAAGGCAAAGGCGCCTGCGAAACGTTCGCGCAGCAAAAAGCCAGAAGCTGAGATTCGCGCCATTCCTGATTCTATCATGGAAAAGCTTATCAAGCTGGGTAAGGGCCGCAAGGGCGTTTTGACCTATGATGATTTGAACAAGCATTTGCCACAAGATGAGTTCTCCCCTGAAGCGATTGAGGGCGTGATTGACCGTCTGGGTAAACAGAAAATCCGTGTGATTGAACTGTCGGATAAGGACGATGACCTGCCGGTGCTCAATGACGATGAGGAAGAAGAAGATACTACCAACACGGATGACGAGATTTATGGCCGTTCGGATGACCCAGTGCGCATGTATCTGCGCGAGATGGGGAATGTAGAGCTGCTCTCTCGTGAGGGTGAGATTGAGATTGCGAAGCGTATTGAAGCAGGCCGTGAGGCGATTGCGAGTGCGCTGTGTGAAAGCCCAACGGTGATTGATGCGCTGCTGCAATGGCGTGATGGTCTTTCTTCGGGTGAGATTCTGCTGCGTGATATTGTCGATTTGGATGCGACCTATGGCGCCGGCACGGAAGATAAGCTCAACGACGCGACGCGTGACTCCGACGATGAAGTTGAAGAAGAGGAAGAGAGCGCCGAAGACGAGGACGAAGAAGACGACGAGGATGAAGACGAAGAAGGCGAAGGTGACGGCGACGAAGAAGACGATGAGGACGATTACGATGATACGGCCCTGTCTCTCGTTGCGATGGAAAACGCACTTCTGCCGCAAATCCTCGACGAGCTAGACGGTTTCGCGAAAGAAGCGAAGAAGCTGCGTCGCTTGCAAGAGAAGCGTCTGGGTGCGGCTCAAGGCGCGGGCGAGTTTAAGCCTGCCGATGAGAAGAAACACCAAGCGCTGCACGAAGTGCTCAAAGAAATTATGCTTAACTTCCGCTTCAATAATATGCGGATTGAAGAGCTGATGGACCAGCTGTACGGCATCAACCGTCGTATTATTGGCATGGAGATGGAGCTGCTGCGTGCCGCAGAGAAGCATGGCGTGGACCGTCAGGAATTCTTGCAGAGCTATATGGGTAGCGAGTTGGATCCTAAGTGGGAGAAGGACGCTGCTAAGCTGAAAGGCAAGGGCTGGAAAGAATATTTCACGGAAGAGAAAGAATTCGTTACCAACCAACGCGACGAGCTGAAGCGCCTTGCGAACGAAGTAGGTGTGGAGATTAGCGAATATAAGCGTATCGCCAGTGCGGTTGCCAAGGGCGAGCGCGACATGACCCGCGCGAAGAAAGAGATGATCGAGGCGAACCTGCGTTTGGTAATCTCGATTGCGAAGAAATACACCAACCGTGGTTTGCAGTTCTT
>CAYFFN010000034.1:0-12311 GCA_964342335.1 uncultured Azospirillaceae bacterium | reverse complement strand
AATTTGAAGATGTTTTTCTCGATCAGGTCGAGCTGTTCGCCCACTTGCGTGCGCACGAGACCAGCAATAGTCGCTGCTTCGCCTGCCGCACCAGAAGAGAAGAACACGGCATCGCCTGCCTTCAGACCGGCTTTTTCTTTCAGCAGCGCGTGCTTGGATTCATCGAGGAATTTCGCGATAGGGCCTTTGCCTTCGCCATTCTCGTCATAGATGATGTAAGCAAGGCCTTTCGCGCCATTCTCTTGCGCGTAGCCAATCATCTTATCGAAGAAGCTGCGTGGCTTGTCGGCTGTGCCCGGCGCGGGAATCGCGCGCACCGTACCGCCGCCTTCAATCACCTTGTTAAAGATGCCAAAGCCGGAACCTTGCCATACATCTGCCACGTCGCAAATTTCGAGTGGGTTACGCAAATCAGGCTTATCATTTCCGTATTTGAGCATCGATTCCGCATAAGGGATATGCGGGAACGGTGCGGGGGAAACCGTCCAGTCGCCGCTAAATTCTTCGAACACGCCGTGCAATACAGGCTCGATAGACGCAAACACATCTTCTTGCGTGCAGAAGCTCATTTCGCAGTCGAGCTGATAGAATTCGCCGGGGGAACGGTCCGCACGCGCATCTTCATCACGGAAGCAGGGCGCGATTTGGAAATATTTCTCAAAGCCGGAAATCATCAGCAGCTGTTTGAACATTTGCGGCGCTTGCGGCAGGGCGTAGAACTGGCCGGGATGCACGCGTGAAGGCACCAGATAGTCACGCGCACCTTCAGGAGAAGAGGCGGTAAGAATCGGCGTTTGGAATTCTTGGAAGCCTTGCTCAATCATGCGGTTGCGCAGGCTAGCAATCACCTGCGAGCGAAGCATGATATTTTGGTGCAATTTCTCGCGGCGCAAATCGAGGAAGCGGTATTTCAGGCGCGTCGCCTCGGGGAAGTCTGCATCGTCGTTATTTACCAAAAGGGGGAGCGTATCGGCCGCCGACTCGATGCTATATTCGCTGATGCGCACCTCAATTTCACCGGTTGCAAGCTCAGGGTTTACGGCTTCGGCATCGCGCTTCATCACTTCACCCACGATAGTCACCACGCTCTCATTGCGGGTGTGGGTCAGCGCTTCAAACAGCGGATGGTCGCTCTCAGCCACGCATTGGGTGATGCCAAAATGGTCGCGAATATCCACAAACACCAGCTGACCATGGTCACGCGTGCGGTGTACCCAGCCGGAAAGTTTAACGGTCTCGCCCACCTGATCGGCGCGCAGTTGGTTGCAGTTATGGGTGCGGTATGGATGCATTATTTCCTCTTATTCTCTCGCTATCTCATTCTATAATAGCGCGTGTATAGAGGAAGGAGCCGCAAATGCCAAGAGCGGAAACCATAGATTTGTGGGTGAGTGCAGGGGCCTCGCGCGATGCGATTGAAGGCTGGATGGAAGATGAGCACGGTACCAAGCGCCTGCGGGTGCGTGTGAGCACACCGGCAGAGGGCGGAAAAGCCAACAAACGCGTGCTAGAATTGGTCGCGGCGCATTTGGGTGTGGCAAAATCCTGCCTCACACTTGTTTCGGGCGAGAAGGCACGCTACAAGCGGCTAGAAATAACACGATAAAAGCGTTTTATGCATCGATTGATTACGACAAGTGAAGGCGTGGTGGAGCTGTGTGAGAAGCTCAAAGACCAGCCTTATATTACCGTAGATACGGAGTTTATCCGCGAGCGCACCTATTATTCGCAGCTATGCCTGATTCAGATTTCTGCCCCGTGTGGGGTGGAGGCGGCGATTGACCCGCTGGCCGAGGGTATCGATCTCACGCCGTTTTACGCAATCCTCAATGACGCGCCGATGCGCAAAGTGTTCCACGCCGCCAAGCAGGATTTGGAAATTTTCTACCATCTGACCGGCAAAATCCCCCACCCGATTTTTGACACGCAAGTGGCGGCAATGGTCTGTGGGTACGGCGAGCAGGTCGGATACGAAGCGCTGGTGAACAAGATTTGCAAAGAAAAGCTGGATAAGAGTTCGCGCTACAGCGACTGGGCGCAACGTCCCCTCAGTCAAAAGCAACTGAACTACGCGATTAGCGACGTGACCCATCTGCGCACTATTTATGAAACGCTGGACGAGAAGGTGAAACAGGCCGGTCGCGCCCACTGGATTGACGAAGAAATGGCGATTCTGGAGTCGCCCAAGACTTATGAGATGGACCCAGAAGGGGCGTGGAAGCGCATCAAGCTGCGCAAGCGCGACCGTATCAATATGCAGTTGCTGCGTGCGCTGGCAGGGTGGCGCGAGCAGCTTGCGGAATCCAAAGACAAGCCGCGCGGGCGCATCCTGCGCGATGAGGTGTTGGCGCAGCTCGCCGAAATCAACCCCAAGTCGCTGGAAGATATGCAGCAGGCGCGGGGCTTGAATGGCCGCATCAGCAATAACCAGATGGCGGAATTGTTCGATGTGATAGACGCCGCGCGCAACGAGCCGGAAGAGAATTACCCACCGCTACCCAAGCGCCCGAAAAATCTGAAGGCACGCCAAGAGGTGATGCTCGATGCGCTCAAACTGCTCCTCAAATGGGAGGCGGCGGATAACGATGTCGCTCCGCGCTTGGTGGCCGGCAAAGAGGACCTCACCGCCCTCGTGCTAGGGGAAGAGGAAGACAAAATCGCTTGCCTGCACGGTTGGCGCCGCGAAGTCTACGGGCAATATGCGCTCGATTTCCTCGCGGGTAAGGTCAACTTCCATTGCGAGAATGGACGACTGGTGATTAAGGCGGATTAGTATGGAAGATAATAGTTTATATGTGTTTTTGTTCGGCTTCGCCTTTTTCGAAATAGCATGCTGGGCGTATTTCCGTAAGCAGCTTCGCTTATGGGAGGCGCTGAAGTCTCCGGAACATAGAAGGCAAGTGCGCGCCAAGGTAATCAAAACGATTAACGGCCATCCCAGTTGTTTTCTGAAAGTGGCCTTTACGGATATGCAGGGAAAGGCATGTGAGCGGCAAATCGCACTGAAGAAAGACGTGTGGAGTAATTACTCCGAGGGAAGTGAAATAGACCTGTTCTATCACCACGAAAACAGCCAGATCGCGGCGACGCCTGACACGCTGGAGCAGCAGCTAAAAAATATTCAGATGATCTGCCGCATGATGCCGATTGGCATTGTGGCGATGCTTGCCTTTGCGGCGATGATGGCGACGGGATTGATCCCTATGGAGTAGGGTTACTCAATTCGTAAAACCTGATTTAAGATTTCTAAATAGCCAGATTTGAAACGCCCCTTTTGCGCCATGGCCTGTGCTTCCTCTATCGTCACCCACAAAGTACCCGCCGCATCTTCTGCTAGGCGCAGCCCATGTAGCCCATCCATTTTTGTGGCGAACCAGTGTATAGAATACGGAGTTTTGTTAGGCGACTCATAAATGGAATCCCCGAGAGAAATTAACATTTCTTTTTTGATGGTTAGTCCAAGCTCTTCACCTGCTTCGCAAAGTGCGGTATCGGCGTAATCCTCTAGATTCTCGACTTGAACGCTCGTTAAGTTTTCGGGGGTGCGTGCGTCAATCAATTGCCCATCTTCGAGGTAACGGCGCGTGCCGCGGCAGAGGCCATAGGGGATATCCGCCCCTGCATCGCGTTTGGGTTTGGGCTTATGCAAAAGGAAGTGACGCACGCCACCGGCGTCGTCATAAAAGGGCACAACCCCGACTTTGGTAATCGGCAAAGACATGCTCAAATAGTATCAGATTAAAATGAGAAGGCTAGAGATTAACCCAGAGCAGCGCCAGTATCGCGAGAGGCAGATTGGTTCATGCCAGTAATAGCAGCCCCTACTTCTTGCGTATCCATGCCTTGCGTGCCTGTGGTCATAAAGGCAAGGTTCATCGCCGCAATTTGTTGTTGCGCTTCTTCCGATAGTCCAAGTTCTTGCGCTGCAGCGCTCAATGTTGCGTCCTGAACGTCAGGAGAGCTCTCGGAAGGTTGCCCCAAAGACTCACGCGCATTCTCAAATTCTTGAATCGTCGCGGTTAACATCGGCTCTGCCGCTTCAACCCCTTGGCTATCCTCAAGGGCTAGTTCTTCTGCTATTTGCTGCTGTTGAACGACTTCGGGCAGCTCTGGCGATTGTTCGCGCGCATCACGGATTCGTTCAATGTCAGATGGATAGATGCGGCGATCGCTAAGATACTCATCAATGTTAACAAAACGATCATCATTAAACATACCAGGCTCACGCACCTTTATGGAAATTGATTCTCTTCCTTCAGGAGACAAACGCTCATATTCTTCTAGTATGGCGAGCTGTAAATCTGTGATGGATACGCCTTGTCTGTCCATACGGGTTTGCTCGCGAGGGCTTAGGCAGCTGCGTTGCCCTCCGGTCAGCTCATCGCTGGTTTGGAAAAGGTCCCCTATACTAATAATATTTGCGATGGCCTCACGATCCTCTAAAGAAATAGAGTTATCATCGGCGGCTAGTTCTACGCGTACCCTTGCATTGTCAATTGCCGTTAACGTCATGTCCTGCTTGCCATCTATCTCGGCTTGGCCATAGGTTTCGCGTTGCGTTTCTACGGCTTGTAATGCAGCTGAAACATCCATCGTCGTATTATTTGCTAAGAGCTCGAGTTGGCTTTCAATTTGCCCCATAATTGCATAACGTTGTTCCGCCGGAACGCCTTGCACATCATACAGACGGTCAGTCTCTTCAAGAACACGGTTGAAGCGTTCATCACCAGTGAGTTCTTCGCCGTTTTCGGTCACCGTTTCAGCCATGAGTAGATTGGCAATGGTGGTCTGGCCTGCGTTTAAGTCTTCCAGTGCAACGGTTTGGGTGCTTAATGCTCTTGCATTTTGCTCAAGTTCTTGGATTTGTTGCTGGCGTTGTTGCTCGAGGGATGGTTCTTCGCGCTCCTCGCTCAGTCCAAAGAATGCACATACAATGCTGAGGAACGATGCCAGTTCTGGGTTTTGGGTCATGAAGGTGGCGGCGGTATTACCGCGTGCGGCAGCATATTCGTATGGATTGCGGCGGGTCTGGTTTTCGCCTTCGCCTTCAAGAATCTCAAAGCGGAAGCCAGGGCGCTGCAAAAACATTAAATCGACGGTGTTCTCTGCGCCTTCCACTTGGCTTAGATAGGCTTGCGCCTCTGCCACTTGCTCTGCGGTGAGTGCGGGCTGACCCGCTGGGGCAACAATGCGTGGGCCAGTGGTTTGGGTGGGCGCCGCTTCTTGTTGATCCGTTTCAGGAGTAGCAGAATTTGTGTCAACAGCAGGTGCTGTACCTGCCTCTGGCTGAGAATCTGCTGATGCTGAAGAACTGGGTGGGGTTGGTATTTCAGGTGCTGAAGCTGCGGCAGGCTCAGTACGCTGTGCAGATCGAGCGGCCTCTGCAGTGGCCTGATCCACTGTAGGGGTGGTGATTGAACTGTTGTAAATATCTACCACTAATTAAGGCGCCTTTTTAATTACATTCCCATTATAGGGTTTATTTAGTTAAAATTTTATTAACAAAAATTAAAGTTTTTTAAATTTTTATCTTTTTAGACCATTGCAACGGCTGTCTGTTCGTCGCTGCGGTTGTTTGGTACAGTTGGCGCCCCGCCTTCTAATGCTCTTGCTAGGTCTGTAGCTGCGGTGTCATAGCCAAGCTGAAATGTTCCAAAGCGAGCATTTACAGTGGCTTGGTTGCCTTCTGTGTTGGCCATAATCATGGCAATATCTGCTAGAGCATCATACGCGGCATCTCTATTAGCACCTTCGGTGTTTGCGATACGTTCTGCCTGCTGCACCATCAATTCGCGCTCTGAGCTCACAAGATTAGCGGCAATATTATACCCGCCTGCACGCTCGGAAACTTCTTCAAACGCAGCACGTGCTTCTGGAGAGAGGCTAGAGAGCAAGAGCTCTTCAGACATGCCAGGCTCAGGTTGAGGCAGTTGCAGTGGGCGTCGTGGGAGAGGTTGTGTGTTCTGTTCTGGCTGTTCATCGCGGTCGCGACCACCGCCAAAAAGGCCACTGAAAAAGCCACCAATACTGCCAAAAATACCAGAAAGTGCACCACCAAGGCTCCAACCGCCACCTTGGCTTTGGCCCTGACTTCGGGAGGACATGCCTAGAATAGAACGGTTGCGGGAATACTCATCTTCTCCACCAAAGAAGCCACCCAAGGCATTGCCGCCAAATAAATTAGATACGGCGCGCGCGCCGGAAAATATATTGGCGCTGCTTCCATCTCCAAAGCCGTGACGGAATTGATCTCTTGCCTGCTCTGCAAACACAACGGAGCGTAAACCATTAGTGGCTACTCCATACCCAGGTAGCCAATATTGTGCTCCTAGAGAATTTCCCGCCTGCATCAGCGCTGTAGCGGATTGGCTATAATCGCCCCTGTCTAGGCCCTGCTCGAAACGATCACCAAAGCCTCCAACGCCAAAGGCATATTGGAGGGCGTTTACTTGGCGTTCCAAGCCATTAATCCCGCTATTCATACGCTGGGAAGAGCTTAAGCCGTAACCGCCATATGTGTTCATTCTAGACATTGTTTTATGCTAACCGAAATTCGTTAAATTTATCTAAATACCTTCGGATTATAGCACTTTATATAAAGGGGGAATATGACAGTTTTGTGACAATTAGGGTCGCAAATGGGCACAAGCGGCTGAATTATATAAAATGTTATATTATCGCCTACGCGCCGATCTCGGCGGTTTTTTGTTGTTCGACTTGCGGGGTTTGGCTCGGGCCGCCGATATTCATCTCGTCTGGCACGGCGCTTTGCTTCACGCCTTTTTCTAACATCACCACGCCCGCTTCGCGCACTTCCATCTTCACCGGCTCGGGCAGGGCACGGTCAATGGAGGCGAGGCGAGGGTCATCAAAGCGGATAGGCTCAGCGACTACTTCATTGGCGAGATTTGCGCCATGGTCCGACTTTGGTGGTTCTGTTTTTTCGGCAGGGGCGTTGCGGCTTTGTTCTTCGGCAAGCTTTGGTTTTTCCTCTTGTTTCGGCTCATGCTTGAGGGCATCGACTTCCAGCGATGGGTCATCCAGAAACAGGGAATCCGTGCTCTCGACCTGCTGCGGCTCTGGCGCGGGTTCGCGTGGAGGGGGACTCGGCATTTCTGGTACTGCAGGCGCGTCTAATCCCAATGCTTCAGGGGCGAGCTCTGGCTCTTCCAGCAAAGGCTCATCCGCCATAGCGACGGATTCGTCTTTCGCGATGTCCTTTTCTTCCTCGTCTTTGCGGGTGTCGCTTTCGCCTTCGGCACTCACCGTGCCTGCCACTACCGCATTGAGACGGCGAATCGTCTTAGGGCCGGCAACGCCGTCCACTTTGAGGGCTTGAGTCGCTTGGAAAGAACTGACCGCATCGGTCGTAGGGCCATCATAGCTGGCATTGATATTCCCCTCATCGAGTTGGCCGACAGCAACCAACCTACGCTGTAATTCGCGTACATTTTCGCCCGAATCACCGGGACGCAGCGTGAGGGTGGGTAATAACATCGCCTAGGAGTGTAGCATGGGCGGTGAGACCCGTCTATTACTCATCGGTATATTGCTTTTCCATGCGCTCGTGACGCTCTTGCGCCTCGATGCATAGCGTCGCAACGGGACGTGCTTCCAGACGTTTGATGCCAATAGGCTCGCCCGTTTCTTCGCAATAGCCATATTCGCCTTGCTCAATGCGACGAAGCGCAGAGTCAATTTTGGAAATCAGCTTGAGGTAACGGTTACGGGTGCGCAGCTCTACGCCCGCCTCGGTCTCGATAGAGGCGCGGTCGGCAATGTCTGCCTCGTGCCAGTTTTCTTCTTTGAGGTTGTTGAGTGTCTCGCGGGATTCGGCAAGCAATTCTTCGCGCCATGCCAGCAGCTTTTGGCGGAAATATTCCTGCTGCTTATCGTTCATATATTCTTCTTTAGCGGTGGGTTTGTAATCTTTCGCCAATTTCACAGCCATTGCGGACCTCCAAAACAATTTAGGCTAGAAGCGTTACGCATCTGGGCAACCCTCTGCAACCCCTATCGAATATCTATGCACATGGCAGTGGCTCTATGTTGCAGCGCAACTTAGCGATTTTCGTCCTGCTTTTGCTTGGACTCAAAATAGCTGGCCACCAAACTTTCCATATCATCTGCCGTATACTTGGTTTGCACCAGTTTGATATGTGCACGCACGGGACCGGAGTTGGATTTTTTGCCAGACTTTTTATCGACTAGCTCCACTTCCAGATTGTCCTTAATGCGGATGCCATGTTCCTTAAACGTCTTGAAAATGGCATCGTTATCAGGGCGTTGCATTTGCCCCATACCGCGCTCAAATCGCTCAATAACTTTGGGCGGTACGTTGCTTTCTTTAGATAGGTCATTGACGTTCCATTTGAGCAAAGAACGCGCACGCTGGGAAACTTTGGGTGTGATTTTGACAGCCATAAGAGCAAACTACTGTACTATCGAGCGGGAGAAAAGGCTAAAAGAGGCCTTGTGCGCGCTGAATTTTGGCAAGCTCTACCGCTGCACGTAGTTCAATATCATCTAGGATGGCATTCAGGCGTGGGTCGTCTATCAGTTCGCGCTGTTTGTCGACCACAGCTTGCAGACGTTCAACATGCTTCGCCGTCAAATTGCCGGTGAGCAGTGCGTCACGTAATCCTTCTAGTGCGTCGAGAGACATTTTACCTTGCTTCATCATGTTTTGGCGGCGGACATCTTCGTCCGACACTTCCTGAAGTGCAAGCATAGTGCCAAGTGGTGATGCGGCCATAACAGGCGCGGCTTTTGCGGGGGCTTCAGACTCTTCTGCCGCGTCGAGCATGGAGGCAAAGGTGCTATCGGTGACCCCACCGGCTTTGCGCTTTTTGTCCACGTCGCCAGGTTTGCGCAGTGGGTTTATATTGTCGATTTTGATCATGAGTCACATTTCCCTGGGGAGTGAGCATACAGGATTGTTGTGAATCACGCAAATGGCAAGCAGCGGGTTCGGTGAGTTGGCACGAATCTCGCATAGTAACCGCTGAATAAAAGCGAACATGCAGTTCGTATAAAAGCAGGAGAGCTAGGCAATGCGAGAAAATACAACGAAGTACGGAGTAGCAAGCGTGGTGCCAGAGAATGACAGAGAGTGGAACAAAATGATCCGCGTCATGGCAATTAGTGCCGCTTTGATGATTGCCATCATGCTTTCTGTGCCTGCCAGTGCAAATGATGCACGTATTAAAGATATCGTAGCCTTTGAGGGTATCCGTGAAAACATGCTGATGGGCTATGGTCTGGTCGTTGGTTTGAACGGCACGGGTGACCGTCTTAACAATAACGCCTTCACCGAACAGAGCTTGATTGCCTTTTTGGAACGCCAAGGGGTGAACACGCGTGGCACGCAGCTCAAGTCTCGCAACGTAGCCGCAGTAACGATTACCGCAAAGCTTAGCCCGTTTGCGCGCACCGGTTCGCAGTTGGATGTGAGTGTGAGTGCGATGGGGGATGCCTCAAGTCTGCAAGGCGGCGTCCTGCTCGCAACGCCTTTATATGGTGCGGATGGTCAGGTCTATGCCGTTGGCCAAGGCCCCATCTCGATTGGTGGCTTTAGCGCCGAGGGGGAGTCCGGCACTTCTATTACGAAAGGCGTGCCAACCAATGGCTATATTGCCAATGGTGCGTTGGTGGAGAACGAAATCCAGTTTAAGCTGAACGATATGGAGACGCTGCGCCTTGCGTTGCGTAACCCCGATATTTCAACTGCACATTCGATTGCGCAGGCCATTAACCGCCAAATCGGCCCAGGCACGTCGCGCGTGGAAGACCCAGGTACGGTGCGTTTAGAGGTTCCTCCTTCTTATGATGGGGATGTGGTCGGTTTGCTTGCCGACCTGGAGCGACTCTCGGTGGAGACGGATCAAGTCGCGAAGATTGTGATTGATGAAGCCACAGGCACGATTGTGATGGGTGAGAATGTGAAGCTCGATACGGTCGCGGTCGCACAAGGTAATCTGGTCGTGAAGATTGAAGAGACGCCGCAAGTATCGCAGCCCAACCCGTTCGCACCCGTAGGGGCAGAGACGGTTGTTGTGCCGCGCACCGAAATTCAAGTGGATGAAAATGCCGAGCAGCAGCTCGCGATTGTCGATAGCAACGCCACGCTGCGCGACCTTGTGAAAGGGTTGAATGCACTCGGTGTGGGCCCGCGCGATATGATTACGATTTTGAGAAACATTAAAGCAGCCGGAGCGCTGCAAGCAGAGATAATTGCCCGATAGAGGCAGCTAACAGGAAGGAAAGCGGCTCCAAATGGAACCATTAACTATAGCAAACACAGGAAGTGAAGCCATGAGAATCGATAACGCACGTAGCGCGGCCTTAGAGCGGGCCAAAGAATATGCACGCTCTCGCTCGGCAGGCGAAGCACAAATTGATGCGGTAGCAGAAGACTTTGAGGCGGTGTTCCTCTCGCAAATGCTGCAGCATATGTTCAAAGATGTCGGCAAAGACTCCATCACCAGCGGCGGTCAATCCGAAGAGATGTACCAATCTCTGCTGGTGGATGAATACGGCAAAATGATGTCGCGCGCAGGCGGCATCGGTGTGGCCGATTATGTGAAACGCGAAATGCTCAAACTTCAGGAGGTAGTACAATGACCCGTCAAGAGCTTATGAGTGAAGAAGATATCGTTCAAATCGGTTTGGCAACCGAGGAGATGAAAGAAGCAGACGTGCTGCCCGAGTTTGATATGGACGGCATGGATGTGAATGACGTGATTGCGCTGACCGCGCGCTTGGCCAATGTGATGGCCAAAGAGGCAGACCTGCTTGAGTCGCAGCGTGTAGGTGAAATCTCTGAGTTGCAACGCGAGAAGCAGTTGCTGACACACGCGCTGGAATCAGCAAAACGCCACGCGAAAAAGCATCCCGAAATGATGCAGAATGCGACCGATGAAGAAGTGGAAGATTTGCAAACGGTCATCACACTGTTTGACACCATTAAAGAAGAAAACCATCGCCGCCTGAAAATGGCGAAGGCAGTGAATGAACGCATCGTCCAGGCAATCACCGACGTGGTGAATGAGGAGCGTAGCAAAGGGATGTATAATGACAAAGGCACCGGAGCACAGCCCACAGTTGGCAATATGAGTGTGTCTTTGAACGAACGCGTATAACAACATAGGAACGGTAGGGAATCTAAATGACGCTAAGTCTTGCCCTGAATAATGCCTTAAGTGGCCTGCGAATAAACGAACGCCAATTGGCGGTGCTTTCGAACAATATCTCGAACGCTAATACCGAGGGCTATACACGAAAGATTGTAGACCAGAGTGCGGTGTATCTGGATGGGCAGGGCTCTGGGGTAAGTGCTGCAGGCGTGTCTCGCCGGGTGGATAAATACCTCCAAGAATCTATCATTCGCCAGCATTCAGAAGTGGGCCGACTGGAGGTGATGGACGATTATTCTGAGCGTATTCAGATTTACATGGGCCAGCCTGGCGACAGCAACACGCTCGACGAATATTTAGAGAATTTCTTTGGTTCGATTCAGGCGCTGAGTGAATCACCCGAGCTAACATCGCTGCAAAATGCGGTGGTGGATGCGGGTATCATTTTGGCCGATGAAGTAGGCACAATGGCCTACGAACTGGAAAAGCTACGCTTGCAAGCAGACCAAGATATTTCGGATATGGTCGAAGAAATTAACCGTGCGCTCCTTGAGTTGGATGATGTGAATACTGCGCTTGGTCGTGCATATGCATTGGGAAGTGACACGACAGGTTTGCTGGACGAGCGTGATCTGCTGTTAGATGAAATTGCAGGCTATATGGATGTCGAGTTTTTCTTCGAAGAGTCTGGGTTTGTAAGTGTGTATGCCAATGGCGGTATTGAGTTGCTCAGCCACACCGTCTATCAACTCAATTACGACAAAGCGAATACGCTGGATCAGGTCATCAATGGTAGCCCTCCTTTCGAGGCGATTGAGGTCATTCGTCTAGATGAAGACGGTAACTTTACCGATGATATTAACGAGCTTGTTTCGGGTGGTGTGGGTGATGAAGTCACAACGCGTCTGCAATCCGGTAAGCTAAAAGGACTTCTGGAGCTGCGTGATAGCGAAATTTCAGAAATTCTTGCGCAGCTTGATGAGTTTGCAGCCAATCTACGTGATGCATTTAATGCGCTGCATAATGATGGTTCTGGCTACCCTGGTGCCCAATCATTGACGGGTACACGCTTGGTAAATGCATCTGACTATAATGATTGGTCAGGCGATGTGATGATTAGTTTGACCGATGTGGATGGACGCCCTGCCTTTGCGGCTTATTCAGATGAGGATGACT
>CAYFFN010000033.1:0-12407 GCA_964342335.1 uncultured Azospirillaceae bacterium | reverse complement strand
CTTCACCATACGGCGGATGACTTGCAGTTGTTGATAATCCTTCTGCCCAAAGAAGGCGGCATCCGGCAGAACTTGCATGAAAAGCTTGGTCACGACCATTGCCACCCCGTCGAAATGACCGGGGCGAGCGGCGCCGCATAACCCTTCGCTTACGCCCGCCACGTGAATATTCGTGGCATAGCCATCCGGATACATCACTTCTGGTGTGGGTGCGTAGCATACCGCAACACCACGAGACTCCAGCTTTTTGCAATCTTCCTCTAACTGTCTTGGGTATGCGTCCAAATCTTCGTTGGGGCCAAACTGGGTAGGATTCACAAAGATGGACGCGACCACGTAGTCGCAGTGCTTTTTAGCGGCCTCGACCAATGAGATATGCCCCGCATGCAGAGCGCCCATCGTGGGGACGAAACCAATCGAGCCACCGCTCTGACGCAGGCCGAGAATAAAGCTGCGCAGGCTCTCTATATCGCGGGCAATTTCCATGCTTATGCTTGTCCTAAGGGTTGGTATCGGCTAACAAACACGCAAGCAACCATTGAGGTCAAGCCTTGGATACGAGTAATGCCCCAGAAACCCCACTCGCAGCGTATAACGCGCTGATTGCAAGTGGTGATCTGCATAAAGATGCCGCGCAGGAGCAAACCGTTATGCTGCTGGAGCGTCTGCATTGCTACATCACCTCCGAGCCGTTTTTGGATGAGCCGGGGTTTATTGCAGGGCTGTTCAAGCGTAAAGAGAGCCTGCCAAGCTTTAGCGGGCTGTATTTGTGGGGCGATGTGGGGCGTGGCAAGTCCATGCTGATGGATTTATTCTTTGATACTATCCCCTACCCTCAAAAGAAACGCATCCATTTCCACGCCTTCATGCGGGATGTGCATGCGCGCATTTTTGCGTGGCGAAAGCTGAAGAGTGATGAGCGCGAAGATCTTGTAGGGCGCGTGGCGAAAGAAATTGCACAAGGCTGCAAAGTGCTTTGCTTGGATGAAATTCAGGTGCATGACGTGACCGATGCGATGATTCTTTCCAAGCTTTTCACGACGCTATTCAATATGGGGGTTGTGGTGGTGTTCACGTCCAACCGTCCGCCTAAAGACCTGTATCAGGGCGGCTTGCAGCGCGAGCAGTTTAAGTATTTTATCGAATTGTGTGAGAAGCGCCTAGAAATCGCCAAGCTAGAAAGCGATACGGATTACCGCCTCAAGCAGCTAAAGGCTCTGGATTCGACCTATTATCACCCACTCGGGGATGAGGCGGATCTATTCTTGGATGGGTTATATGGCAAGCTGACGCAAGGCCATGCCTCCCTCCCCGTCACGATTGAGGTGCAAGGCCGCAAATTGGAAGTGGAGCGCACCAGCGGTGGCGTGGCGTGGTTCACTTTTCATGATTTATGTGAGCGCGCCCTGGGTGCCGCAGACTATATTGAAGTCGCGGCCGAATTCCATACCGTGCTGATTCAGAACATTCCGCAGCTCACACCAGAATATCGCAATGAGGCGAAACGTTTTGTTACGCTGATTGATGCGCTATACGAGCACAAAACGAACTTAATTTGCACCGCTGCCGCCGCGCCGAATGCACTTTATCCGCAAGGGGATGGTAGCTTTGAATTCGAACGCACCGTTTCACGCCTTATCGAAATGCAATCCGAGCCGTATCTTCAGGCCTCGCATATTGCCATCAGCTAGCCTATAGTATCCTCATGAGTAACGTAAAACATATCTATCTCGCCCAACCACGCGGCTTTTGCGCAGGGGTTGAGCGTGCGATTGACATCGTCGAAGGCGCTTTGGCGAAATATGGTGCGCCGGTTTATGTGCGCCATGAGATTGTCCATAATAAATGGGTGGTGGACGATCTGAAAGCCAAGGGCGTCATCTTTGTGAAAGAGGTGGATGAGATTCCCGATGGCGGCATCACGATTTTCAGTGCGCATGGTATTTCCGAGAAGGTAGAGAATGAGGCAAAGCTTCGTGATTTGCCGACACTGGATGCGACCTGCCCGCTGGTAACCAAAGTACATTACCAAGCGAAGCGCTATGAAAAGCATGGCCATAAAATTATCCTGATTGGCCATAAAGGCCACCCTGAAGTGGAAGGCACGAGCGGCCGCGTGGATGAGGTGTTTATCGTTTCGGACTTAGAGGACATTGCAGCGCTGGAATTTGATGCGCAACAGCCCCTCGCCTATGTCACCCAGACAACCTTGAGTGTGGATGATACACGTTATCTCATCGATGCATTGCGTGAAAAGTTCCCACATATTGAGGGGCCAGACGTCAAAGATATCTGTTATGCGACCCAAAATCGTCAAAATGCGGTGCGGGATTTAGCAGAAAAAAGTGACCTTATTTTGGTCGTCGGTGCACGCAATAGTTCCAATTCTAATCGTCTGAAAGATTTGGCCGAAGAATGTGGTGTCACCGCCTATCTTATTGATGATGCAGAGGCAATTCAGCCTGAGTGGCTTGAAGGGGTTGCAAATGTAGGACTTACAGCCGGGGCATCAGCCCCAGAGCTGCTAGTAGAGCGGGTTATAGCTTACATACAAACCTTATCAGAATGCACCGTAATGCCACTTAAAGGTGTAGAGGAGACGGTGCATTTCCGTCTACCAGCCGAGTTGCGTGGCAAGCGTAGCGCTTAAGCTTCGTGCGCAATTTATAAAAGTTCCTTGTCATTTTCATAAATAGTATCATAGTCCGCATTAGCCACGCGAATTACGTGGCCAACGTAACGAAAGGAATATGTTATGAATAAAGTAATTCTCTCTCTGGTTGCACTCGTTGTAGCACTCGCTTCTTTTGCACCAGCTGCTCACGCTTTCTCTGTGAAAGCTCCAGTAATGCAAGAAGATCATGGTGATGATCATCATGACGAAGAGCATGATGAAGAACATCATGAAGAAGAAGCTGCTCACTAATATTGAGTCGCCAATCTGATACGAAAAGGGAGCCAAGCGGCTCCCTTTTTTGTATGTAGTATTCGGTGTATCTATTGGTAACGAACGGCAGTGCCTTCCGCTTCAATACTGCCCCAGCTCATGAGGCCTGGCCCCACGTCACCATACGTTGCATTGATGACCGCATCTGCACCGACAGAAGCCCCTTTTTCGCGTAATGCCTCAGTAGCCTGCTCTTTCGTCGGATCAGCGTGGAAAATAGTAGTCTTTTTTACACTAACCCTGATATCGCCAATCGTTTCATAGTCCTGTGAAATCCCTCCTTCGGTTACAACGACCGATGAAGGGGCTTTTTTACTAAGCGTTTCTTGTTCAGAAACTTGCGCATTCTTTCTGTCGATATCCGAAGTTTGCCATGTCCCCCCACATGCGGTGAGAGATAAGGTAAGAATCGTTAAGGTAAGGATGTTTTTCATAAGGTGCACACTTTCTGTTACGTTCAACCTACTAACTGTTAACATCAATTGAGCGCTTTACAAGGTGATATGTCCAGCTATATTCCTGCTCTCCCGTGCGGGCGGTTAGCTCAGTTGGTTAGAGCGCGTCGTTGACATCGACGAGGTCGGAAGTTCGAATCTTCTACCGCCCACCATATCCACAGCAGAATGTATGTATATTGGTCTTGCTTCTTGCTTTACCCCTTGCTACTCACATGCGAATGATTCTCACATTCAAATATGCGCACTGCATGGAAAGGCCCATTTATGAAACGCATTGATCTATATTTCTGGGGATTTTTGTGCGCGATAACGGCCATTTGGATGATGGCGGACACGTTCTTACCTGAGCCATTAACCTATTTCTCTTTACGTGGCGCTATCGTGCCCTATAGCGGCATTATCGCTATTTCTGTGATGAGTGTGACGATGTACCTTGCCACCCGCCCCCGTTGGATTGAACCCTATTTCGGCGGACTGGACAAAATGTATCGCGTGCATAAATGGCTAGGCATTGCCGCCTTATCCTCTTCTGTGCTGCATTGGTGGTGGGCCAAAGGCACGAAATGGATGGTCGGCTGGGGCTGGCTTGAAAAGCCAGTGCGAACCCCCATTGAATATACCGGCATTGAAGCATTCTTTCGCAGCCAGCGAGGCAATGCAGAATGGATTGGTGAATGGTGCTTCTATCCCGCGTTTATCTTGATGGTCTTAGCACTGATAAAATTCTTCCCATACCATTGGTTTAAAAAGACCCATAAAATCCTAGCGCTACTTTATCTACCTTATATCTTCCATGCGATTATTCTCACAAAGTTTTCTTATTGGACTCAGCCGATCGGCGCTGTGGTTATCATTATGCTGTGTGTTGGTGGATGGTCTGCGCTTTATGTATTATTTGGGCATGTAGGGAAAAAGCGCAAAGCCCAAGGAGCCATTGATAAAATCCACGCATACCCTGAGCTAAACATGCTCAAAGTAGATGTGAAAATGGAAAGCCCATGGCCCGGCCATCAAAGTGGACAGTTCACTTTTGTTACGTTTGATGCGAAAGAAGGCTCCCATCCATTCACCATCGCTTCTGACTGGGAAAGCAGCGATGGCACCCTTAGCTTCATTAGTAAGTCTCTTGGTGATTACACCCAAACTCTTGCAGACCGATTACAGAAAGGCTCTAATGTTACCGTAGAAGGGCCTTATGGTTTCTTCGATTTTAATGATGGTAACAAACGCCAAATATGGGTTGCAGGCGGAATCGGGATCACACCTTTCATTGCCCGCTTAAAGCAGCTCAAACATGCACCAGAAGGTCAGGATATTGATTTGTTTTATTCCACCCGTGAGTATGCATCAGATGCAGCTGATGCGCTAAAACAATTGGCGTTAGATGCCAGTGTGCGCTTGCATATACTGATTGATAAGGATCATGGCTTGCTTACGCCAGATATTATCCGTGAAAAAGCACCAGGCTGGAAAGATGCGAGTCATTGGTTCTGTGGGCCTCGCCCATTTGGCAATGCTCTAAGGCGCGCATTTGTGAATGCAGGCGTAAAAAGGCAACATTATCATCAAGAATATTTCAGCTTCCGATAAAATCGCCGCTTGTTGCGGCGTAAATCAAACTATAGGAGACTTTTCTCCCGCCTTTGGTTAGAATGTTATATATGGACGGTAGCGGTCTAAAATTAGGGAGGTTGCATGCCTAAAGACATTCGTATTTTGGTTGCCGAAGACAATGACGGTGATTTTGATTTGATGATGGAATACCTAGAAGAGGATGAAATTCCTTTTCATATCGACAGGGCACGCAATGGCGAAGAAGTGTTACCACTTTTAGAAACGATAGAACAGCTGCCCAATATTGTATTGCTCGATATCAATATGCCGCGCATGAGCGGACTTGAGGTGCTACACAAATTAAAGCTTAGCGAGAAATACAAGCATATCCCCATTGCAATCTTCACCTCTTCTGAGGCACATCGCGATGTAGACAGCGCCAAGGAAGGCAACGCTAATGGCTATATGGTGAAGCCTGCTGAGATTCACTTGGAAGATTTGGCCGCCTTTATCGCGTATGCCGAGCTGCACCCAGAAGATTTTGTCGAGCTTAAGCCGAACTGAGCAATCGCTCTACCCGTGCATGATAATGTTTCAGCCACTCAACCTCTTTTGAGGTGAGCAATGAGCGGTCTATCAACGCCTCATCTAAGGGCGCCAGAGTGATGGTTTCAAAGCCAAGACGAGTGCGGCCATCTTCATACTTACCCTTCTCGATCACTAAAATAAGATTTTCGATACGAATGCCATATTCGCCATTCTTATAGTATCCAGGCTCGTTAGAGAGAATCATCCCCGCCTGCAACGCGACCTTATTGGAGCGCCTAGAAATACCCTGCGGTCCTTCATGCACACATAAATGGTGCCCTACCCCATGTCCTGTGCCATGGGCATAGTCCACGCCATCTTGCCAGAGATATTGGCGAGCAAGCACATCCAGCTCTGCTCCCGTGGTACCTGTAGGAAAAACGGCATCTGCAAGCGCAATATGGCCTTTCAACACTTGGGTATAACGCGTTTTCATCTCTTCACTAGGAGTCCCAATCGCTATGGTACGGGTGATATCGGTTGTGCCGTAGGGGTATTGACCGCCTGAATCCACGAGATAGAGAGTGTCTTTTCCCAATCGAAGATTGCTCTCTTCGGTCACACGATAATGCACAATCGCACCATTCGGCCCTGCACCAGAAATTGTCGTGAAGCTGGGTTGCGTATAGTCGGGATGCTGCTTGCGGAATTCCTCAAGCTTAGCGGAAGCTTCTAGTTCTGTAACAGCTTTGCTCTTCACGGCCTCTTTTAACCAATCAATAAAATGGCTTACTGCGATGCCATCCACCTCATGGGCTTTCTTCATGCCCTGAATTTCAATCTCATTTTTAACCGCTTTTAAGTATGTGACGGGATCACTCGCCTCACAAAACTCGGCATCCGCCATCGCGTCTATAACTGCACAGCTGGTTTGTGAGGGATCATACTGGAAGGTTATATTGCCTTGCGCTTTCAACCATGTGCCTCGCGCGGCTATTGAATGCACATTTAACCCCTGCATTAAAGCCCCTAACAATGCTTTTAGTGGCTCGACCTGAGAGCTATTTACAAACACATCCACACTACCATCACGCCAAATGACTGCTTCTGAGAGCAATAACGGATTATAGGGAATATCATTCCCGCGGATATTTAATAGCCAGTTCACGGCGTCCGGCAACGCGACAAAGCACGCATCTGCATCAGAGTCCATTTTCTTGATGAGTGATTGGATTTTCTCTTCCCGCGAGAGGCCGGCCAACTCCACAGATTTCTCTGTAATTTCACCGCAAGGAGCAGAAGGCCTGTCGGCCCAGATAGCATCGACAGGATTCTCAATCGGCTTGGTTTCTATGCCGTGCGATTCCCATTGTTTTCGCTGTGCAGGGGTGTGAAGCGTCGCATCATAGCCCAGCAAAGCAGAGTCCATATGCTGCTCAAGCCAATCGGTTAGCGATAGATCTGCGATGTTAAAATACGATATCAGACGCGTATCTAGTTCATTCTCGGCTTGTAGCGTATAACGGCCATCCACAAACAAGACGGCATCATTTTGTGTAATGACAAGTGTGCCCGCCGAGCCTGTAAAGCCTGTCAGCCAAGGGATGCGGGCATCCGCATCTGGCACATACTCGCTTTGGAACGCGTCGTTCATCGGCTGGATGAAGCCATCCACCGATAGGCTGCTAAGTTTTTGGCGGAGCGCTTTTAATCGCTCATCTGTGGGGTGTTCGCGCATATCAACTCGCACTTGCATTCATCATGCGCGCCATTATGCTAAGCAAAAGGCCGAGAGGCAATGAAGAATGAGGGATACGGTTATGCAGAGAATCTTTTGTCTTTTTCTGTTTGTTTTTGGCGCTCTGTTGCTACAGGGAGGCCCAGCCAATGCAGAAGCCAATTCTGCAGGCTTTAGTGACCCTAAACTCTCACAGGCATTCAACCCGGCCATCATTTATGTTTCTGGGTCCAAAGAAAGCGATAAGGCATTTATCGCTATGGCGCGTGAGGGCGCTCAAAAAGCGGGCAAAGAACTTAATCTTCAATATGAAGAGTTCCGCATTCCAGAGAATGAGTCCGCGACCGAATTTATTTCTTCTATAGCAGAAAAGGGCTTTTCCCCCATCATTGCATTAGGGCAACAAAATGTGGTGCCGATTATCACCATTGCCGATAATTACCCTCAGACGACGTTTACAGTCATTGACGGATTGGTGCCGCCGATTTTCACGAATGTCCAATCTGTGCGCTACAAAGACCATGAGGGCTCTTTCCTTGTTGGGATGATTGCAGCCTACACCACAAAGGTGAACCATATTGGTTTCGTCGGCGGCAAGAACGTACCGCTCATTCGCAACTTTGGACTAGGCTTTCAACAAGGGGCCCGCTTCGTGAAGCCGAACATTCGTATCGACGTGGATATGGTGGGCGATACAGATGAGGCATGGAGCAACCCGGCTAAAGGGTATGAGATTGCATCGCGTATGTATGACTCGGGTGCGGATATCGTTTTTGGCGCTGCCGGCGGCTCAGGGCTTGGGGTGCTACGCGCCGCAGCGGATAAGGACAAGCTTGCTATTGGCGTAGATACCAATCAGAACGGCTTGTATCCGGGGCATGTGCTCACCTCAATGGTGAAGCGTGCGGATTTAGCCGTCTATGACACACTCAAAGCCGCGCAGGAAAAACGCTGGAAAGCGGGGATTCGCCAGCTAGGCCTTAAAGAAGGCGCACTCGATTATACGATGGATAATAACAATCGCTCGCTCATCAGCAACGAGCTGATTGATCAAGTCACGACGGCCAAAGAGCGCATCATCAACGGCCTCTTAGTGGTGGAAATGTATACCCCGGATACGAACTAAGCTTTAAGCCACGCTGCAACTTCGGGGGCAAAATAGGTGAAGATGCCCGTTGCCCCTGCCCGTTTAAACGCAAGTAGCGACTCAAGAATTGTCGATTTTCTGCCTAGCAGGCCCTTCTCAATTGCAAGCTGCAACATGCTATATTCGCCGCTCACTTGATAAGCGAAAAGAGGCAGATCGGTTGTTTCGCGCAGGTCGCGCAGAATATCCAAATACGGCATGCCGGGTTTTACCATCAGCATATCTGCGCCTTCGGCAATATCCATTTCCGCTTCACGGAAGGCTTCGATACGATTAGCTGGATTCATTTGATAGCTCTTTTTATCGCCTTTTAAGGCGCCGGCGGAACCCACCGCATCTCGGAATGGCCCATAAAAAGCCGATGCGTATTTCACTGCGTAGGAAAGTATGGTGACGTGACTGTAGCCCGCCTCATCCAATGCCGCGCGAATCGCCTCAACACGGCCGTCCATCATGTCGGATGGCGCGATCACATCGCACCCTGCTTCGGCTTGTGTGACTGCTTGTTTTGCTAGCACTGCCACGGTTTCATCGTTTAGAATAATTCCATCGCGCACCAAGCCATCTTGGCCGTGGCTGGTATACGGATCAAGCGCCACATCCGCAATGATACCTATTTCAGGCACCTCTGCTTTAATCGCACGGATGGTGGAGCATATGAGATTCTCAGGATTAAATGCCTCACTACCCGTCTCGTCTTTTAATTCCGCTGGTGTTTTGGGGAACAGCGCCACAGCCGGTATGCCTAGCTCATACGCAGCCTTCACTTCTTTCACGAGGCGTTTGATGCCGTAACGTTGCACGCCAGGCATGGCCTCAACATCGCTAACCTCTTCTTCACGTCCATCAATAAAGACAGGCCAAATCAGATCGTCTGCGTGCAAATGATGTTCGGTAACAAGACGACGCATCCACTCAGTTTGGCGGAGACGACGAAGGCGTATTTGGGGCTCAAAACTCATGCAGGCAAATTACGCTGAACGCCGCAGTTTGCAAGTCTTTTCGCACCTGCGAAAGGATCGCATCTTCATCAAAGCTTCACATTACTTTCAACTATAGAGTGTTATATTCAAACTACTATGGTCTCAGAGAAACCACACAACGAAGACATCTTCGCCCGCGCAGAACGCTTGAAGGATTCCCCCCTTATTGAAGCGCCCATTCATATTGAGGACAGCGCTAAGCCACAGCCAGCGAATGAGAAAACGCCAGACTGGTGGACAAAAACACAGTTAGCGTTTCAATCACCTATGCCACAATGGGCGCTGGATAATAGCACGCGCGTCAATCAATTAGGCTTGATGGCCGGAACCACCATTATCATGGGATCGGTCTGGAAGGGCAAAGCCATTGGTAAAGATATATGGAAAGCCCAAGAGAAGATTCTCGAAAGCAAAGGATTCCATGGTAACGCCTTGACGGCCAAAATTTCAAAGCTGACCGATGCCGGCATCATGAAAAAACCCGCCCTGCATAGGGAGCGTATGATTTATCTGCCAACCGCAATCGGTGGTTTGGCTGTAGGTGGTTTTATTAAAGATAAAGAAACGGAACAGGACCGCGAAGCGCATAAAGGCATGCCAATAGGAGACTATTTGGGCATGCGTATGAAGCAAAGCCTAGACCCACTGCATCACTCGCGCCAAACCGCAGGGGTGATTGGTGCGGCAAGTGGCGCTTTTGCTATTTGGTCTGCTTTTAGTCAACCGGGCGGCGCACTTATTTCTGAGGCCTTTGTAGGGGGAACGCTAATTGCGGGCTTCTCTGGTTTGACTTTGATTGATGACCCATCGAAGGCAAAGTCTTGGCTGAATGTGTGCTGGGCTACCCGTCTACCTTTCGTGCTGAGTGGCACTTATGAAACGCTGAGCACCTATCCTGCATTCGCCAACCCCATGGCCATGGAGATGAAGAAGACCTCCGAATATGCCGATGGTGTTGTGAAGGCGATGCGCGAAGGCGCGAAAGTGCCGCGTTTTGGTTTGGCAGGTTTGGCCGGACATGAAACGGTGCATGGCGGCAAGGCCGCAGATGCATTCAGCAAGTCCTTCGTTGCAGAAAAATTACCTTATCGCCGTAGAGACTGGAGCTACCCGATTGGGCAATGGTCAAACATGGCACTGGCGACATTTGGCTTTTTGACCGCTGGTACCGATGAGAAAAAACAGCAAGCTGAGCAACCAACGCAGGCCACACCCATCCTAGCAAGCCCGAGCACCACCATTCAACATGGTGCACAACACCATTCTTTATTAAGCGCCCAAGCGCTACTTCCACAAAAATCCTAGCATCCTTTTCCGTTATCGCTATAAGTTGCCCCATATAAGGAGTATCTGATGGGACGCGTATTTTCTGGCGTACAGCCAACGGGCAATTTGCATTTGGGTAACTATCTGGGCGCAATTCGCAACTGGGTGGGACTGCAAGACCAGCATGAATGTATTTTCTGCATCGTGGATTTGCACGCGATTACCCTGCCGCAAGATCCGAAAGCCCTGCATGAAAGCACGCTGGAAACCGCCGCGGCTTATATCGCCTGCGGGATTGATCCTAAGAAGAGCACCATCTTTGCGCAGTCAGGCGTGAGCGCCCATAGCGAGTTGGCATGGATTCTCTCTTGCCATACCCCGCTCGGCTGGCTCAACCGCATGACACAGTTTAAAGAGAAGGCTGGTAAGAAACGCGATAATGCACCGCTCGGCCTTTATAGCTACCCTGTGCTGATGGCGGCGGATGTGCTGGCCTATCAAACCACCCATGTGCCTGTGGGCGAAGATCAGAAGCAGCATTTGGAACTGGCACGGGACATTGCAGGTGCATTCAACCGTGCCTATGACACCGAGTTCTTCCCCCTCCCCGAGCCGATGATTATGGATTCAGCGGCACGCATTATGAGCTTACGTGACGGCACGAAGAAGATGAGCAAATCGGATGAGTCTGAATATTCGCGTATTAGCCTAACGGATGATGCAGATACGATTGCGCTCAAATTCCGTAAAGCCAAATCCGATATGGTGGAAGGCTTGTCTTATGATGTGGAGAACCGACCCGAAGCTTCGAATCTCATTCAAATTTATGCGGCGCTGGCAGATATGAAAATGGATGCCGTCGTTGCAGAATATGCGGATAGTCAATTTTCCACATTCAAGCAGGCACTTGCCGATTTGGCCGTAGCAAAGCTCTCGCCCATCACCGCAGAGATGCGTCGCTTGATGGAAGACCGTGCGGAGCTGCAACGTCTGTTGCAAGATGGCGCCGAAAAAGCCGATGCGATTGCTGCGCCTATTTTATCCGAGGTTAAGAGCCTGATTGGCTTTGTCAAAACCGCCTAAGCTTGCCATACTAAGCGCATGGTAATTTTTCGCATTCTTATCAACCTGTTTGGCTTGCTGCTGAGCTTACTCGCCTACCCGCTGTTCCTGCTCCGTCAGAATGCGTTCGCTTTATTGGTCATGGCTGGCATTCTCTATGTTGTGTTTAGCTTTTTTAGCGATGATGAACCAGAACCTGTACAGAGCTACAGCGCGCAACTTCCGCTCACCAGCACAGGCAAGGCCGCCAACGTCACCTCTAGCCCTGTATTAAATGTAGAAGACGGCAATAGCATGTTCTCGAAGGATTTGGTCGCGGCGATGAATAACGAGCAGTCACTCTTTTACAGCCAGGTGTTTTATGCTGTGCTTTCACAAGTGCCAGATGGAACCGCCTATCCTTGGCAGCAAGGAGATATCGCAGGCAGCATCACGCCAACCGAGACATACAGCAATAGCAGCGCCCAAACCTGTCGTAAGTTTACAGAAGTGCTGAAGGTCGGCGTTACCCAACAAAATATAAGCGGTAAGGCGTGTTACCGCGGCGATGGCAGCTGGTGTAAGCTGAAGCTTTCGAGTGCATCTGGCTGTGGGTTGCACTCTAAGCCTTCATTGGGTGAGAGTTTTAGAAGCTTGTTCTAGTCGCGGCGACGACTTCATCGAACATGGTTTGGGTTAGCCTGCCTGTATTAATGTTATAGCGTGAACAATGATACACATTCAT
>CAYFFN010000032.1:0-12548 GCA_964342335.1 uncultured Azospirillaceae bacterium | reverse complement strand
AGCGTGAATCGCTAATTGCGGTGCAGACACCGCAGGCCTTTGCGTTTGATGTTATTTATAACGCGCATCACAAAGCGATTGGCCAAGCCTACACGGACGATGCTGCCGTGATGGAAGCGGCTGGGCACGCGGTGTTCCATATTGCCGGTGAGGCAAAGAACCGCAAAATCACCACGCCGGAAGATGGTATCTGGGCGGAGCAGCAATTCTCGCGCAGTGTACGTGTGGGCAGCGGCTTTGATGTGCATACGCTCGTGCCCAGCAAGGGAACGATGCGCATTGGCGGGATAGATATTGAAAGTGATGTCTGCACGGAAGGCCATTCAGACGCGGACGTGTTGCTGCATGCGATTGTCGATGCGCTGCTTGGGGCGATTGCCGCGGGCGATATTGGCGAGCATTTCCCGCCGAGCGATGCGAAATGGAAAGGCTGTGACTCCACCGTGTTTGTGCGCTACGCGAAGCGATTGGTGGATGAAGCAGGCGGTGTGATTCGCCATGTGGATGTGACGGTGATGGGCGAAAAGCCGAAGCTCGCACCGCACCGCCAAGCGCTACGTGAGGCGATTGCGGAGCTATTAGAGCTGAAACATTCGCAGGTGAGTGTGAAGGCGACGACGACAGAGAAACTGGGATTCTTGGGGCGCAGCGAAGGCATCGCCGCGCAGGCCACCGCAACGGTTGAGGTAATAGATTAATGAAAAAGACGCATCCGATAGCTTTGCTTGCAACATGGTTTGGCAGTGGGCTTTCTCCTAAAGCACCGGGCACGATGGGCACGCTTGCCGCGCTGCCATTTGCGTATCTCATGCATATTTATCTGGGCATTGAGGTGCTGCTGGTGGCGACTATCCTCATCAGTGTTATTGGCGTGCCGATTTCGACAATCTATATGCGCGAGAATAAGCTGGAGCATGACCCGAAGGAGATTGTGATTGATGAAGTTTCAGGCATTTGGCTGACGATAAGTGTGATGCCGTTGTGGTATATCGCGCCGGACTATGCGCCGATTTGGCCAGTCTATATTGCGGCCTTTGTGCTGTTCCGCTTTTTTGATATTCTCAAGCCATGGCCGATTAGTCTTGCGGATCGCAAAGTGCATGGCGGGTTTGGTGTGATGCTGGATGATTGGCTGGCGGGCATCATGGCGTGGTTGGTTTTAGGAGGGTTAGCCCATGTTATTTGATGAAACATTGACCGCGCAGGCGGAAAATTTGCTCCAACATTACCGTGCGCAAGGCAAACGCATTGCGACGGTGGAGAGCTGCACGGGTGGATTAATTGCAGCGCTGCTCACGGAAATTGCAGGCTCGTCCGATGTGGTGGAGCGCGGTTTTGTGACTTACGCAAATTCCGCCAAGCAAGAGATGGTTGGCGTTTCTGATGAATTGCTTGAAGCGCATGGTGCGGTGAGTGAGCAGGTTGCGCGTGCGATGGCCGAAGGCGGCTTGCAGCGTAGTATGGCACATGCGGCGGTGGCTGTGACGGGAGTCGCAGGGCCGGGCGGTGGTTCGCCCGAAAAGCCGGTGGGGCTGGTGTGGTTTGCCTGTGCGAATCGTGACGGTGAAACCATCGCAGAATCAAAACAGTTTGATGGTGATAGGACTGCGGTACGTTTGCAAACCGTGGCGCACGCACTTACGCTCTTAGAGCAAGCGCTTTAGGCTTTTTTATCCTGCTTTGCGCGGAAGGCTTTTGCCCATTCTTCTTTGTGCGTTTGGTCTGTGCGGGTGAAGGTGAGGGCATCATCCGCTACATCTTCAGTAATCACGGAGCCAGCACCTACCATCGCGCCTGAGCCGACCTTAACGGGCGCGACCAACGCGGTGTTGGAGCCGATGAAGGCATCGCTGCCAATCTCGGTTTTGTATTTATTAAAGCCATCGTAATTGCAGGTGATAGTGCCCGCGCCGATATTTGCGTTCGCGCCAATCACAGCATCGCCGATATAGCTGAGATGGCTGATTTTCGCGCCTGTCTCTATAGTCGCTTTTTTGATTTCTACGAAGTTGCCGATGCGCGCATCCGCACCAATCTCTGCGCCGGGGCGTAGGCGTGCCATTGGGCCTACGGTTGCATTTGCTTTCACCACGCAGCCTTCGAGATGAGAGAAGGCTTTGATAGTCACGCCGTCTTCTAGCGTTACATTGGGGCCAAAGAAGACATGCGGTTGGATGGTCACGTCTTTGCCGATATGTGTGTCGGCGGAGAAGTACACGCTATCGGGGTCGAGCAATGTTGCGCCACCTACCATCGCGTTGTAGCGCAGGCGGTATTGCAAAATGGCATCGGCCTGTGCCAGCTCTACGCGGGAATTTACGCCAAGCACTTCTTCTTCCTCCCCTGCGATGGGGATGCAGGTGAGGCCTTTGCTGCGCGCGACGGCTACTGCATCGGTGAGGTAATATTCTCCGGCGGCATTGTTGTTGCCAATGGCATCGAGCAAGTCCCATGCATGGTCTTTATGCAGTGCCATCACACCGCTATTGCAGAAGGGGATTTCTAGCTCTTCTTCGTCGGCGTCTTTGGCTTCTACAATCGCTTCGAGCGTTGCATCTTCTGCCACGAGTAAGCGGCCATATGCGCCTGGGGCTTCGGTGACGAAGCCAAGCACGGCAACCGCAACGTTGGGCTCGTCGAGCTGCTCGGTGAGTTGGGCAATGGTCTCTGGTGTGATAAGCGGAGTGTCGCCATAGAGCACCAATAGGTGCGCTTTGGTTTTGGCGAGGGTATCTTTCGCGGCGAGGACGGCATTGGCCGTGCCAAGCTGTTCGCGCTGAATGGCGGTGAGGCCATATTCCGCACCCAGCTTCTCAACCGCGGGCATCTCGGGCCCTGCGACGGTGACGATTGGGGCGCAGCCAACGGCCTTTGCAAGCTCAAGCGTATGCTGCAACATCGGGCGGTTGGCGATGGGGTGAAGTACCTTCGGTAATTGCGATTGCATGCGCGTGCCTTTTCCGGCAGCAAGCACAATCGCGGCAATTGGGGTGGATATAGCTTTACTCATGTAGTACTACTAGCCAGTAGCCCCTGACTAGTAAATGGTTTTTATGGACATGTTCTTTATCGGTTTGAGTGCGCTGACAGGTTCGGCGGCGCTGTTCTTCTTTGTTAAATGGCAAAAGGCGCAGGCGCGTGCCCACGGTTTGGAGCTGGAATTGGCCAGCGCAGGTGGCGTGGATGAGCTGAAGGACGAGCTGCATGAGCTTGAGGCATCGCTGCAAGAGGCGCGCGAAAAGGTTCTGCGCTTGGAGGCTGAGCGCGAAAAGCATGAGGCAATTATCGGGCAGAAAGAATTGGCGTTGGAGCAGCGACTCAAAGATTTTGAAAAGCAGCGTGAGGAGGCGTTGCAGGCAGCCCGTGCATCGGTGATGCAGGCGGGGCAGGAAATGTCGAATAAGTTGCTAGAGGATCATAAGCGCGAAAGTGAAGCAGCGAAGAAAGAACACGTAAAATCGCAGGAAGAAGCGCAAAAGAAATTCGCAGAGCAATTTACCGCACTGACGCAAAGCGTCGCGCAAATTCAAAAGCGCGAGGATGATACGCGCAAAGAAGTCGAGACGGTGATGCGCGCCCTGACGCATCCGGCAGGGGCAGGGCATTTGAGCGAGGTAGGTTTGGAAAACTCGCTTAAAAACCTCGGGCTAGAAGCGGGGCGTGACTTTTTCATGCAGTACCACTCAGAGAGTTCGGAAGGCGGTAGCTATCGCCCAGATGCGGTGATTTTCTTGCCGCAAGATATGGTGATGGTGGTGGACTCTAAAGCCTCCAAGTTTTGGTTGGAGCTAGCGGAAGCCGAGGGAACGGAGCGCGAGCCGGAGGTGTTGAAGCAATTTGTGGCGAGTATGCAAAAACACTTGAAAGCGCTGAGCCAAAAGCAATATGCCGATGAAGTTGCGCGCATGCTCAAGAAACAAGGCCGCACGGTCGGGCTGATGTTTAATGTGATGTATCTGCCGAGCGATGCGGCATTGGAGAAGTTGCGCCGCGCGGATGCGGGGCTTCAAGAACAGTGCGAAAAGGCGCGTATTTTTATGGCTGGCCCCGCGAGCTTGCAGGGCTTGTTCTCGCTCGCGAATCAACAGATCAGTGCAGCGAAGCGGGATGAAAACCAGCAGCGCATTATCGAGCAAGTGCGTGACTTGCTGGCGAACTTCTCCACGGCGATTGGGTATGTGGATGCGTTGGGTAAAAACCTGCAAATGGCATCGAAGAAGTTTGATGATTTTGCAAAGTCCGTGAATGCGCGCGTGCTGCCGAAGATGAAAACTATTGAGAAACTCGGCGTGGAGCCGACGAAGAACAAAGCGCTGCCGCAGCCGCTCAAACGCTTTGATGTGATGGAGCGCGAGCAGGTGCTGGATGGTGAGCTGTTAGAGGATGACTCTGATAGCGGTGATGACAAAGTCGCCAAGCTCATGAATAATTAAGTGTCATTCCGACCGAGCATCGCGAGTGGAGGAATCTAGATCCCTCGGCTGCGCTCGGGATGACTAAACTAAAACGCCTTGCGGGCTTTGAGTGCCGCGCCGAGGGTGCCGTCATCGAGATAGTCTAATTCTCCGCCCATGGGGATGCCTTGTGCGAGTTTGGAGATGGTGACGTTGCAATCTTCCAATCGGCTGGTGAGGTAATGGGCGGTGGTTTGGCCATCGACTGTTGCGTTGGTGGCGAGGATAACTTCACTTACTTTTTCCTCTGCCGCGCGGTGGAGCAGGGTGGGGATGTTGAGTGCGTCGGGGCCGCGGCCGTCAATGGCGCTGAGTGTGCCGCCGAGCACATGGTACAGGCCATTATACATATGGCTGCGCTCAATCGCCCATAGGTCGGAAATGTCTTCGACCACGCAGATAGTGCTGCCATCGCGCTTTTCGTTGCTGCAAATATCGCATGGGTTTACACCATCGATATTGCCGCATGTGTCGCAGGTTTTGATTTCTGCAATACCACGCGTAAGGGCAGCGAGGAGCGGCTCCATTTTGCTTTCTTTATGGCGCAGCAAATCGAGTACGACACGGCGTGCCGAACGGCTGCCAATGCCGGGCAGCTTGCTGAAGGTTTTGATGAGTGACTCGACTGCCTCGGAAGCCATATAGCGTTTTCCATTTCACTTTGCACGGCGTCCTGCTTCGGCTCATGTAGTGCTTCTACACATCGCCTCACACTCCTTGTGCAAAGCAAAAGCGAAAACGCTATTTCATTCGTCATTCCGCGGCTTGACCGCGGAATCTAGTATTAAAAGGGCAGCTTCATGCCTGCGGGTAGGTTCATGCCGCCTGTTGCTTCGCCCATCGCATCGGCGAGAGCGGCGTCTGCTTTGGCCTTCGCATCGTTGTAGGCCGCGATAATCAGGTCTTCCATCATCTCTTTGTCTTCTGGGTCCACAATGGATGCATCTACGTTCAGTTTAAGCAGCGTGCCTTTGCCGTTGATAGTCACGTTGACGAGGCCGTTACCTGCGCTGCCTTCGCTCTCGCGCGCTTCGGCTTCGGCTTGCACGTCTTGCAGCTTCTGCTGCATCTGCTGCGCTTGCTTCATCATCTTCTGAATATTCATCATTTTGTACCTCTCTTTGCACAGGCCGACCGCTGCAAAAACGGCGTTACTGCGCTTCCGTTGCTCATGTATAAACCATACACTGCGCTACGGTTCTCGCAACGCAGTTTTTTCGCAGAACGGCCTGCACAAATAGTGGCACAAAACTTAGCCATTAGTTTGCTCGTCTGCGATAAAATCGACTAGTTCACTTTCGGGGAAATGTTCCATGACAGCCATCACTTGCGGGTGGGCGCGGGCATAGTCCATTTGCTTTTGCTTCTCTGCCAGTTCTTGCTCATAGAGCGTTGGCTCGCCTTCTTCGTTCATATCGAAATGGAAGGTCCAGCGCTCGCCCGTCCAGTCGCTCATATGGCGCGAGAGGCGCGCGGCGACATCTGCGGAGAGCGCGGTGGTTGGGTGAAGCTCCACGCGGCCCTTAACAAAACGTACCAAGCGCATATCGCGGCGCAGGTGGCTGGCGAGAATCATTTCTTTCTCTTCCTTAAACAATTCGACGAGTTGGAGGAAGCTTTCTGGCTGCGGCGAGGCTTCTTTTTGTGGCGCAGCGGCCGGCGCTTCTACGGCTACTTGCTGTGCGGCAAGGGCGAGATTGCCTGCGGGTGCAGAGCGGGGTGCGGCTTGTGGCGCGGGTGCGCTTGGCGCGGTACTGCCTGCCGGCATGCCTTGCTTTTGGATAGTGCTGATGAGTTCGCCTGGACTTGGCAGGCTAGAGGCGTAGCATAAGCGGATGATAATCATCTCCGCTGCGGCGAGCGCGCTTGGCGCGGTGCGCATTTCTTGCAGGCCCTTGAGGATCATCTGCCATGCACGGGTGAGGGCAGGCATGGAGAGTTTCGCGGCCAATTCTTTGGCGTTTTGCTGCTCGCTTTCGGAATAGTGAATATCCTCCGCGAGGGCTTGGGCGAGGTGTACGCGCGTGGTGAAATGCACCAGCTCTAGCAAATCTTGCAGCAGCAATTGCGGGTCTGCGCCTTTGGCATAGAGGCCGCGCAGCAGGGTGATTGCTTCTTGCGTTTCGCCAGCGAAGACGGCGTTGAGCAGCGCGAAGCTTTGGGTTTTATCGGCGAGGCCGAGCATGTCGCGCACCGTATCCGCGCTGATGTTCACGCTGCCGCTTGCATCGGTGCCGATGGCAATAGCTTGGTCCATCAAAGACAATGCATCACGCACGGAACCTTCTGCGGCGTTGGCGATGAGCTTGAGGCCCTCAGCTTCAATCTCGGTATTCTCTTTCGCGGCGATGTTGGCGAGATGCTGCGAGAGCGCATCCGTATCCAGACGTTTGAGGTCAAAACGCTGGCAGCGAGAGATGATAGTAACGGGGATTTTGCGCAGCTCGGTGGTTGCGAAAATGAATTTTACGTATGGAGGTGGTTCTTCGAGCGTCTTCAACAAAGCGTTGAACGCGCTTTTGGAGAGCATGTGCACCTCGTCGATGATGTAGACTTTGTAGCGCGCGGATGCGGGGGCATATTGCACCGTATCGATGATATCGCGGATGTTTTCTACGCCCGTGTTGGAGGCGGCATCCATCTCAATCACATCGACATGGCAATCATCCAAAATCATTTTGCAGTTCGAGCATTCACCGCAAGGCGAGGTGGTCGGCTCGCCATTGCCGTCCGGCCCGAGGCAGTTCAGCCCGCGCGCGATGATGCGTGCCGTAGTGGTTTTTCCGATACCGCGAATCCCGTTGAGGAGGAATGCATGCGCGATGCGGCCGCTGCTAAAGGCGTTGGTGAGTGTGCGCACCAGCACATCCTGCCCGACCAGATCATCAAAATTCTGGGGGCGATACTTGCGCGCTAATACTCTGTAGTTTTCTGTCATGGAACGCATATTAAGCAGTATGCATTAAGATACCTAACGCTTTCTTGCGCTCTTCCATAGGCTATTTCACTAATCTCATAGTAGGTAAGAAAGTAACGGTATTATTGCCATCTGGCGATTTATATTCGGTGCCATATTCTAAGCAGTCTACAATATTGTCTTGCTCTTTAAATTGAGGGTTTGATTTTGATGCCTGTTTAAACCAATCCTTAGATTGCTTACAGAAGGTAATTACTTGAATCTTTTCTGCCTCCTCAATGCTGCTTTCATCTACGATAAATGAGATATGGCCTAAATATACGTTGTCTACGGTATGAGTGAATTCTTTGGTGTCGAATGCATCATTTCCTTTTGTCGTATAGGTGCGCTTTGGAGTAGTATTGAATGTGATGCTTTCTAAGGTAAGACTTGAAGAGTTTGTTACTAATTTGAAGGTGTCTCGACTCTTAAGGTTATTAAAGCATACCTTCTCATCGTTGTGGCTGAGAGAAAAGCATAAATCAGAAATTTCGCTATCAGCGGGAGAGGGGTTGGTTTCGTCCTTTTTATCTTGAAATTGTCCGATATGGACTGTGCCGTAATACGAAATTGATTTTTCAAGAGTGTTGCTGTTGCATGCTGTTATGAAAAAACAAAGGGTAATTAGAAGCGGTTTGTATGTGTGCATGAAGAGCTCCAAATAAGGTGGTTGGGGCGACCCGTTGCTAATTCATTCTGGCTGCTGCCTCTCGGCCCTGACCGGTTAAACAAAGGCACCGCCCGCCGCCAACCGTGTTTCTTATACGCATCACTTGGGCGCTCAGCAAGCGCTATTGGCGGTTAATTGGGATTATTCCTTGAGAAAATGCCGTTTTTCAGGCATATTAACGTGTGATTTTGAACAAGAATATAAATAACTAACGCGCTAGATTATTATGGCTTCTCGCACTGCTTCTCGTAAGGCTTCGGCCGCCCAACCTATGGTAATGAAACGTTTTATGGGGCGTTTGCTTGGCGTGGGGTTGATGGGTGGATCGCTGGTGTTGATGCTTGCGCTGCTCAGCTTCTCGCTGATGGATCCTTCGTTTAATCATATTTCTGATGCACCTGTGCAAAACTGGATGGGATCGTTCGGTTCTTACAGTGCGGATGTGGTGCTGCAGACGGTTGGTGCGGGGAGTATCGTGCTGGTGTTTGCGCTGGCTGGATGGGGCTGGCGTTTGGTGAGTGCCGAGTTTACCCGTGGTTGGTGGGTGCGTGTGACGGCACTGATGATTGCGCTGACAAGTTTTTCTGCGGTGTTGCATGTGATTCCTACGCCTTCTAGCTGGCCGATTGCGGCAGGTTTTGGTGGCGCAATGGGAATGGTAGTGCAAAATGCACTCGCGCCGATGATTTCCACCGTGCTTGCAACGATTGTGATGTTAGGGCTGAGCGTTGTGACTATGCCGTTTGCCATTGGGCTGCGCCGCAAAGAGTGGGTGCTGCTTTGGCTGACGACGAGTGCCTTGGTGGGTAAGTTGGCACAGGGCTTCCGTTTGATTCGCGCGGCGATGAAGGGCTCGGGCGAAGAGTTGAGCGCGGAAGCGCCGCGCAAACGCCATGTGCGCCTGACCAGCAAGCAGGAAGAAGCTGAAGAGTCGATTGAAGATGAGCCTGTGTTGGCGAAAGAGCCGCGCATGACGCGCAAGCCGAAGAAGACGATTGAAAAGAAAGTGAAGCCGGAAGTGGAACAGAAGGCGATGGACTTGAAGATGCGCCAAGGCGATTACGATTTGCCATCGGTGGATCTGCTGCAAAAGGTTGCGCAGAAAAAGCGCAAGGCGCTGAGCGATAATGCGCTCTCGCAGAATGCGGAGTTGCTGGAGTCTGTGCTGCAAGACTTTGGTGTGAAAGGCGAGATTACTCGCGTGAGCCCGGGCCCTGTAGTGACGCTTTATGAGCTGGAGCCAGCGGCAGGGACAAAGTCGAGCCGTGTGATTGGTTTGGCGGATGATATTGCGCGTTCGATGAGCGCGGTATCTGCACGTATCGCGGTGATTCCGGGGCGCAATGCAATTGGTATCGAATTGCCAAACGCGAGCCGTGAGACGGTATATCTGCGCGATTTGTTTGAGTCGGAAGATTATAACGACACCAAGGCGAAGCTGCCGCTGGTGTTGGGTAAAGATATTGGTGGCGACCCTATCATCGCGGATCTCGCGCGCATGCCGCACTTGCTGGTGGCGGGCACGACCGGTTCGGGTAAGTCTGTGGCGATTAACACGATGATTATGTCGCTGGTGTATCACCATACGCCAGAGGAATGTAAGTTCATCATGATTGACCCGAAGATGTTGGAACTCTCGGTATATGACGGCATCCCGCATTTGCTCGCACCTGTAGTGACGGAGCCGGGTAAGGCGGTTGTTGCGCTGAAATGGACGGTGAAGGAGATGGAGAATCGCTACCGTTTGATGTCGAATCTTGGTGTGCGTAACGTTGATAGTTATAATAAGCGTATTCTAGAAGCGAAGCGCAAGGGCGAGGAATTGTTCCGCACGGTGCAAACCGGTTTTGACCCTGAGACGGGTAAGCCGATTTACGAGAAGCAACCGCTTGAGATGAACAAGCTGCCGATGATTGTGGTGGTGGTCGATGAGATGGCCGACCTGATGTTGGTAGCGGGTAAGGATATTGAAGGGTCGATTCAACGCCTCGCGCAGATGGCGCGTGCCGCGGGTATCCATATTATCATGGCGACGCAGCGCCCATCGGTGGATGTGATTACCGGTATTATTAAGGCAAACTTCCCGACGCGTATTTCGTTCCAAGTAACGTCGAAGATTGATAGTCGCACGATTCTGGGTGAGCAGGGTGCAGAGCAGCTTCTGGGCCAAGGGGATATGCTCTACATGGCCGGTGGCGGGCGCATGACGCGCGTGCATGGGCCGTTTATTGACGATAAAGAAGTGGAAGAAATTGTGAACTTCCTCAAGACGCAGGGCGAGCCGGTTTACGACGAAATGATCACCACGGAAGACGAAGGTGGCTTTGATGCGACTGGCCTCATGGCGGCGAATGATGACAGCGAAGATGGTCTCTTCCAACAGGCGGTGCAAATAGTGTTACGTGACAAGAAGGCTTCAACAAGCTATATTCAGCGTAAATTGAAGATAGGATATAATCGTGCAGCACGCTTGGTGGAACGTATGGAAGAAGAAGGCATCGTTGGAGCGCCCAACCATGTCGGCAAACGTGAGATTCTGCTCGCCGCGAATGAATAGAGCGAGCGCGATTGCACTCCTGCTTTCTGGGGTGGTATTGCAGCCCGCCTATGCTGAAGAAGACTATGAGCGCCTGCCATGGATGGCGGAAGAAGTTGCGAACTACCATAAAGAGCAAAAGCAATTGCAGGGCGATAGTCTGAAGGGTGCGCTACTGCATGCGGAGAAATATCTGAATAGTTTGCGCACGATTCGTGCGGACTTTACGCAGACCGATCCGAATGGTGGTTCTGCGACGGGGAAGTTCTTTTTGGAACGTCCGGGCAAGATGCGCTGGCAGTATAATCCGCCTGTGCCGATTCTGATGGTCACGAAAGGTTCGTCGCTGGTATATGTGGATTATGAGTTGGAGCAGGTGACGCATATCCCGCTGCAATCGACCATTGCCGGTGTGATCGCGCAGAAGACGATCGACTTGGAAAAGGATGTAGATATTATTGAGGTGCGCGCCGGTGCGGGCTCTATTCGTATCGCGCTTGCGCAGAAGGGCGAGTTAGATGAAGGCTTGCTGGTGTTGGAATTTGAAGAAGAGCCAACGATGCGCCTTAGCCGCATGGTGATTGGGGATGCAACGGGGCAAATGACCCGCATCGATTTGAGCGAAGCAGAATATAATATCGCGCTGGATGATAGCCTCTTCACCTTCACGGACCCGCGTGGGGAAGACAAGCTGCGCGTGCGTCGTTAATAGCTAAAATTCTATCTATTCTAAGTGTCAAATGTCATGAAACCGTCACACACGGGTGTGGGGTAAGTTGCTATAGTACTCTCATACAGGGAACAAACCAAACCCACGAGAGACAGATGACAAACGCAAACGAACAACTCTTTAACGACACCGAACTGGATGAAAGCTTCTTTATTTCTGAGATGATGATGCAAATGCTTGGTGCGGAACATATGGCCTATATTAAGCCGGTGTTTGAAGAGGGCGAAAAGGGCTTTGCGGTGTATGCGTCTGACGGTGCTAAGCTTGCGGTGTTTGAAACGCATGAAGCGGCATTTTACAATGCGCTACAGCACAATCTAGATCCCGTCTCCATCCACTAATTCATTCTGAATCAGGCTAATCGTAATTTCGTGACTGTCGATGATTTCGCCGTCACGGGAGAATTGGTATATGCCGCGATAGTCGCCTGCTGGCCAACCGCCTTCGGGGCGTTTTTTGCCCGCATAGACGAACTGCACCGCGCGGTCTTTTTCTAGCAATAAAGTATTCTCAACGAAGAGAGAGCCATCAGGAAGCTCGATGGCTAGATGGATGGCATCGGCCTTTTCGGGTGCCATAACGTCAGCCCAGAGGACGAGTGCGGGTGTGTCAGTGGATAGTTCAGAAAGACGTTGATTGCCTAGGCGTGCTTGCTCTGCGTCAGCGGCACCGCTCCAAAAGTCAAGATTAAGTAGGGAGCCAGTTTGGTAGCCGAGGAACGGCTTGGCGATTTGGCTGTGCCAGAGATTATGCTTTGGCTTGCCGCATGTGACATTCTCGGGGCGGCCAGAGAAAGGGTCGATGATTGCATCGTCTTTACGTACCGAGAAATGCAGGTGAGGGAATTCGGTATCGCCGGAGAGGCCGATTTCACCCAGCGGTGTGCCCCGCTCTACAATTTGGCCTTCTTCTACTAGTAGGGAGTTGCGTTTGAGGTGGCAATATTGGGTTTCGAAACCTGTTTCATGGGTGATGACAACGCCATTGCCGCATTCATTACCGTCTATTGCACCTTCGGGGAGTTTGTCGCGGGGGATGTCCATCATGCCATCGCGCACGCGGGCGACAGTGCCATCAGCGGCAGCGAGGACGGTGAAGCCTTGTTCCATCGCAGCCATATTGCTTAAGCGAAAGTCGGTGCCTTTATGGCCATCATAGGTGAGGTGACCGCACATATAATCCTGCGCGTTTTCGCTTGGGTC
>CAYFFN010000031.1:0-12792 GCA_964342335.1 uncultured Azospirillaceae bacterium | reverse complement strand
GTTTTTAGTGTCTTGGTTCCAGCGAAGCTGCTTACATACCTCGATACCGGTCATGCCTGGCAGCATCCAATCGAGTACAATAATATCGGGCTTATGGTCTTTCACCATGGTTACGGCCTCTTCGCCGTCCCCCGTCGCGAGTACGCGAAAGCCTTCTTTTTCCAAGTTATAACGCAACATCGTTACAATCGCGACTTCATCTTCCACGATCAAAACGGTTAGCGAAGCATTTTTACGGTCACCACTCATAGGATCCTCCTGTGCGGTCAGTGTGCGTGAGTGGGGAGGTCCGGTCAACGTAAACCGCGCTTTCCATCCTCACAACGTGTTGTTTTCTCCTTATGTTGTATAGGAGTGACGTTAAGGAATAGTTAACAGGGGTCAGTTGTCAGTTTTCAGTGGGGTTTTGAGTGTGTACGTGGCAAGAATTAAACCGTTGGCCAGTAGGCCAACCCTTTAAGTCGCGCGAATGCGCGTTAGTTTCATTGCGTAGGCCAGTAGGCCGAAGCAGGAAAGATTAAATAGATAATGCCAGCAGGCCAACCTTTAGTGCGCGAAGCACTTAGCGCCACTCGCCACGCTATAGCTAAGGCGCAGCGGGTTACGGAGCACAGTAGTGCGGAGCAGGGAGAATTAAAAAAAGTGAAAAAGCTATTACTCGATTTTGGCCCACTGGCCTTGTTCTTCATTGGTTACCGCTCTGGCGATTTGATGATGGCCACGGCCATGCTCGTCGGCGGTACGCTCATCAGCCTTGCTTATACCTACGCAACGGAAAAGAAAATTCACACCGCCCCGCTCGCGAGCGGCATATTGGTGGCGGTGTTTGGCGGGCTCACCCTCGCACTGAATGACGAACTCTTCATCAAAATGAAGCCGACGATTGTGAACTGCCTGTTCGCAATCGTGCTCATCGGCGGCGCACTGATTTGGAAGAAGGGCCTGCTCAAATTCGTCTTCGAGATGGCCTTCACCCTGCCCGACGCCGCATGGCGTACCCTCTCGCTGCGCTGGGGCGTGTTCTTCCTGTTCCTTGCGGTGCTAAACGAACTCATCTGGCGCAACTTCTCCACCGACTTCTGGGTAGATTTCAAAGTCTTCGGCATGATGAGTTGCACGATTCTGTTTACGCTAAGCCAGCTGCCGTTTATACAGAGAAACACCCATGACTGAACAACCTACCGAACACCAACGCTTTCTAGAAGTCTGTAAAGGCGTAGTGGATGCTACCGCTGCAATTATTGCGTATTGCGGTAGCGATTATGATACAAGAACAGATACACATAAGGCCGCCCTATCAAGATTTCATCATAAATTCACCCATGACGTTTTGGCCTTAAGGCATAACGTGCAGTTAAGTGAAAAACTTGGCCAAGCAGTGGATTATCAGCAAGCACTAGCGTGTGTTGCTTCCATATTCAATAGAATGGATGGAGACTTCATGACCTTAGTAAAAACTGAACTTGTCATTGATGCATTTACCGAAAAAGAAAATGCACTTTTAGATGCTATTCGTGAAGCGGCCCAAAAAGTCTACGATGCAGTACCTGAAGAAGAACGCATCAAAGCGCGCATTAACCCATACGAAGGAAAAGGCCGAGACGACCGCTAAGCCACTTTTTCAGTCTTCAGCGCCCGCCAGCCAATATCTCTTCGGCAGAAGCCTTCCGGCCAGTCGATGGCATCTACGGCGTTGTAGGCTTGGGCTTGGGCTTGCTCTATGGTGCTGGCCATCGCGGTTACGCCAAGCACGCGCCCGCCATTGGCTTTGAGTTTGCCGCAATTGCGCCCGCGGCGGGTGCCTGCATGGAATACCGTCACGCCCTCTAGCGCCTCGGCCTTTTCTACGCCTTCAATCACGCTGCCTTTTTCATACGCGCCGGGGTAGCCCTGCGTCGCCATCACTACGCACAGCGCCGACTTTTCGGAGAGCTTCATGTCAATCTCGTCAAGTTTCCCGGTCGCGCAGGCGAGCAGAATCTGCGCGAGATCGCCCTCTACGCGTGGCAGCATCACTTGCGTTTCGGGGTCACCAAAACGGCAATTATATTCAATCACCTGCGGGCCCTCAGCGGTGAGCATCAAGCCTACGAACAACACACCTTGATACGGGCAGCCCTCTGCCTTCATTGCATCGATAGTGGGCTGCACAATCGTTTCCATCACCGTTTTGCGGATAGCATCCGTCACGCAGGGCGCGGGGGAGTAAGTGCCCATGCCGCCCGTGTTCGGGCCGGTATCGCCCTCGCCCACGGCTTTGTGGTCTTGCGCGCTGGCAAACTCAATCGCACGCTCACCATCGCACAGCGCGAAGAAGCTCGCCTCCTCGCCTTGCAAAAAGGCTTCAATCACCAGCTCGTGCCCTGCCGCGCCAAACGCGCCGGCGAAACATTCTTTCACGGCGGCTTCAGCCTCCGCTTTTGTGTGAGCAATCGTCACGCCTTTTCCAGCGGCCAAGCCATCGGCCTTAATCACAATCGGCGCGGGCTGGTCTGCGAGGTACGCCAGCGCATCCGCCTCATTGTCAAAGCGCGCATAGGCGGCCGTCGGGATGTTATATTTCTGCATAATATCTTTGGAGAAGCCTTTGGAGCCTTCCAGCGCCGCTGCCGCTGCGCTTGGGCCAAAGGTCGCGATGCCAGCGGCGCGCAAGGCATCTGCCAAGCCATCCACCAGCGGCTGCTCGGGGCCGACCACGACCAAGTCAATCGCTTGCGCTTTGGCAAAGGTGAGGATTGCCGCCTCATCCTCCAGCGCAACGCATTCCGCATCCTGCGCAATGCCTGCATTGCCCGGCGCGCAATAGAGTTTCTCCACGCTTTCGCTTTGCTTCAACTTCCAGCACAGCGCATGTTCGCGCCCGCCAGAACCAATCACTAAGACTTTCATTTAATTTCCCCTGCTCCGTGCTACTGCACTACGCAATGGGACTAACGGCTTCGCCGACTAAAGGGCGAGTCTTCTGACTCGCTTCTTTTCCCTTGCACAATACAGCGGGTTTCATTTGCAAACTTGCCTTTGATAAACCAAACTAGGCCCCATGACGCAACCCTCACCAACACATAATCAACCAGAATATTCCGTGAGTGAAGTCTCTGGTGCGCTCAAGCGCGTGGTCGAGGACACGTTCGGCTATGTGCGGGTGCGTGGGGAAATCTCGGGCTTCAAGCAGGCCGCGAGCGGGCATCTCTATCTCGACCTCAAAGACGAGAAGGCCGTGCTCAACGCCGTATGCTGGAAGGGCAATGCCAGCAAGATGACCTTCCGCCCCGAGGATGGGTTGGAGGTTATCGTCACTGGGAAAATCACCACCTACCCTGGCCGCTCCAACTACCAAATCGTGATTGATAAGATGGAACCCGCAGGCGAAGGCGCGCTGATGGCGCTGCTAGAAAAACGCAAGCGCGAGCTCGCCGCCGAAGGACTCTTCGCAGCCGAACGCAAAAAGCAACGCCCCTTCTTGCCCGAAACCATCGGCGTGGTGACTTCCCCCACCGGATCAGTCATCCGCGATATTCTCCACCGCATCAGCGAGCGCTTCCCACGCCATGTACTCGTCTGGCCCGTGCGGGTGCAGGGTGCTGGCGCGGAGCATGAAATCGCCGCCGCCATCCGTGGTTTTAGTGCCATGGAGAACAAACCCGACTTGCTCATCGTCGCACGCGGCGGTGGATCACTGGAGGACCTCTGGTGCTTCAATGAAGAAGTCGTCGTGCGTGCCGTGGCAGACTGCCCCATCCCCCTCATCTCCGCCGTCGGGCACGAGACGGACACCACCCTGATCGATTACGTCGCAGACCTACGTGCGCCCACCCCCACTGCCGCAGCAGAACTCGCCGTGCCGGTGCGCGAAGAATGGCTGCTGGCCATGCGCAACCAACAGCAACGGCTGGATGCCTCCACCCTGCGCTTGCTCGGCCAACGCCGCGACGCGATAGCAGGCTTGGCGCGTGGCCTGCCCCGCCCCGACCAGCTACTCGCCATCGCCCTGCAACGCATCGACGGATTGAGCGAACGGCTTGGCACATCCCTGCCCCAGCTCACCACTCGATTAGAAGAAAAACTACGCGGCCTATCCGAACGCCTCACCCCGCGCAGCATTTTGGACAAAGCAACCCGCGCCGAAGAACAACTGGCCGCCTACAGCGAGCGTGCAAGCCGTGCCTATGCGCAACGGTTGGAGCGCGCAGGCGCACGTATCGCACAAGCCAATGCATTACTGGAAAGCTTAAATTATAAAAAAGTACTAGAGCGTGGCTTCGCCATTGTGCGAAGCAAAGACGGCGAACTCCTCACCCGCAAAGCAACAGCGGAGCAACATAGCGAATATGCCATCACCTTCGCAGATGGAGTATTACAGACAAGTGGAAATGCTGCACCAAAACCCAAAGCCAAAGCGAAGAAAACCTCAGGCGACCAAGAGAGTTTGTTTTAGTATTTTATTCGCCCCTGCGCTCCGCTACTGCTCCGCGCAATGAGCCTAACGCGCATTCGCGCGACTAAAGGGCTCGGCCTCCTTGCCTCGCTTCTTGTCCAACACTATTAACTTAAAACAAAAATATCGCGGACGTATTTTATTAGGCGGTAAGTGCCGTAGAGGCTCACAAATCCTCCCAGTGCAGGCAGTCCGAGTGTCGGTGCAGTGAAGCTCCAAAAGTCTAGCTGCGCGCTATTGGCGGACCAATATTCATAGAGCTGCACATAGCTGCTAATCACTTTAAAGAAGCTGAATTTATATTGCAGCATTGCGTCGCCATATTGCACATAGAGCGCGCTGAACAAACCAATATGCACAGGCAGAAACACCGTGATGATAATCACCACGGGGATCAAAAGTGCGATACCAAACATCAAAAGCGGATGCATATCTCCTCCTTACGCCCCAGTATAATAGAGAGAGAGTAGTTCTTGCAACTGGTCGCCGAGCGCATCGCGTTCGGCCAGCACCAAATCGATAGGCAGCGGCGTGACACGCTCCTGCCACTCGGTAGGCAAGCGGGCGAAATCTTTCTCCGTCGTCACCAGCAGTGCCTCATTGCGCGCAGCTTCCTCGGCCATCGCAGCCAGCTCTTTATCGGTGAAGCTATAATGGTCACCGTAAGCATGGCGGCTGATGATTGTTGCACCTTCTGTCTCTAGCATGGTGAAGAAACGCTCCGGGCGTGCTATCGCAGCGAAGGCGACCACTTTCTTTTCTGCGAGCTTCCAATTGCGTGGTTCGAGCGCGGCACCATAACACGGCGTTAGCCCTTTAAGCTGCGCACGTGTGCGTTCGCTGCGCTCACCAATCACTAACGTCGCATGCACGTGGGGCAGTAAACTCTCCAACGGTTGACGCAACGGCCCCGCCGGAATGAGCTGACCATTGCCAAACCCATCTTTGCCGGAGACACACAAAATCATCATATCGCGCTGTAGTTTCGTGTGCTGCAATCCATCATCCATCACAATCACACTCGCGCCTGCCTGCTTGGCGGCAAAGGCCGCTTCATAGCGATTCGCATTCACCCAACAGGGCGCGTAACGTGCAAGCAGCAGCGGCTCGTCGCCTACATCTGCTGCGCTATGCTGCGTTTCATCTACCTGCAATAAGGCATCCTCTTTGCGGCCATAGCCACGGCTAACAATATGCGGGTTCTGCCCCATGGATTGCAGCAATTTTACGATTGCAATCGTCGCAGGGGTTTTACCTGCGCCGCCCGCTACGGCGTTGCCTACTGCAATCACAGGAATGTCGACTTTTTCTGGCTTCGCATTCTTACGGTCAATATAGTTACCCAACCGATAGAGCTGCGCCGCAGGCCAAAGCAGCGCAGAAGTAAGCCCACGCGGCTGGTACCAAAAATCCGGTGTTTTTGCTGTGGGCATATTACAGTCCCTCCAGCGCGTTCTCGCTTGAAGCATCCAAAACAGGCAGCTTCAAAATCGGCGCTACACGCTGTACAATTTCCTGCGTTGCGCCGCTGCGATCATCGACAGCATCATGCGCGCGCTTGGCCATAGCCTCTTGCTTCTCATGGTCAGAAAGCCACGTGCCGACACACTTAATCAAGCCTTCCAGATTTTCCACCTGCGTGATGCCCCCTGCGGCTTTAAACGCATTCACCACCTCTTGGAAGTTATGCATATGCGGGCCGCAGACCAATGCACAATCCAGCAATGCAGGCTCGATAGGGTTATGCCCACCATGTGGCACAAGCGAGCCACCCATGCAAACAATCCCCACCATGCGATAGAACAAGCCCAACTCGCCCAGCGTGTCCGCGATATAGACATCCGTCTCGGCAAGCACGGTCTGATTTTTACTGCGAATCGCGGCGGTCAGTTTCTTCTGCCCTACCAGCGATGCAATCTCTTTGCTGCGACGTGGGTGACGCGGCACAATAATCGTGAGCAGGCTCGCATGGGTTTCTTTGAGCTGCTTATGCGCCTCGACAATCTGCTCATCTTCACCCGGATGGGTGCTAGAAACCAGCCAGCAACGGCGATCACCAATGCGCGCAATCAACTCGCCCATCGCTTTGGTGTCATACGGAAGCGCGGGCACGTCATACTTCAAGTTCCCTGCATATTCGGCCTGCTCAATGCCGAGGCGCTTGAGTCGCTTTTGGTCATCCATGCTGCCGCACAGAATTTCTTTGAAAGGCTGCATGAGCTGATGGAATTGCGGGCGGAATTTCTGCCAACGATTATACGAACGGTCCGACAAACGGGCGTTAATCAGCATGCGCGGGATGCGGCGTGCATCCATACCTGCGAAGAGGTTTGGCCAGAGTTCCGACTCCACCCAGAGCGCCACATCTGGCTTCCAATGCTTGAGGAAGCGGCGCACCGCGAGCGGTGAATCAATCGGCACAAATTGGTGCATCGCCTGCTTAGGCAAACGCGCCTGCATGAGTTTCGCAGAGCTAAGCGTGCCCGTGGTGAGCAGCACATGCACCGAATCGCTTCGCGCGCAAAGCGCCTCAATCAAGGGCAGCACCGATTGGCTCTCGCCTACGCTCGCCGCATGAATCCAGCAGAGCTTGCCGCTCGGGCGTGCTAGGCGCGCTTTACCGAAACGCTCATAAAGACGGGTCTTATCCTCTTTGCCCTTCTGCGCGCGCCAGAGCAGCCAGAGCAGCAAAAACGGGTGCGCTATCAGCGCGAGAATGCGGTAGGTTACAAGCATCGTGCATCCGCCTCTTCGGTGAGTCGAATCAGCTCCGCTTGCAGTGCTTCGGTCATGTCGGTCACGACTTGCGTATCCAATGCCTCAAACGTAAGCGGCGCGCCGATGATATAGGTAATACGGCTAAACGGCCATGCCACAACAAACTTGTCCCAGCTCTCTAACTGCTTGCCGCGGGAAGTGCCAAAGCTCGCGGGAATAATAGGTTTACCCGAAAGCTTCGCAAGCTGCGCCGCGCCCGGTGCAGCCACTTGGAATGGCCCGCGAGGACCATCCGGCGTAATCGCGATATTGCTGCCTGCCTCTAGCTGGTCGAGCATCGCACGCAATGCCGCACGCGCGCCCTTGCTGGAAGAACCACGGATAGTGTGCATGCCCAGCTCTTCAATCGCGCGGGCAATCAGCTCGCCATCGCTATGCTGCGAAACCAGCGCTTTGAGCATACGCCCCTTGGGCGTTATTTTTGGCACCATCAATAGGCGTCCATGCCAGAAGCAGAAGATACCGTTCGCCTCGCCATAAGCATAGGGTGCGGCGCGTTCATCGATACAAAGAGTGATGCGGCTCGTCGCCCACACCAACTGCACATAGCCTGCAATCAGCTTAGCGATAGCGCCTTGCGTGGCGGGATGCTTGAGCAGTTTTTTTAGCCGTTTCTTCATGACTAAGCCTGCCCTGCGAACTGGCTGGTATAAAGATGGTGATAGACCCCTTCTTCACGCATCAATTTTTTGTGCGTGCCGCTCTCCACGATGCGTCCTTGTTGCAGCACCAGAATCTCATCGGCATGCTGCACGGTAGAAAGACGATGCGCAATCACCAAGGTGGTGCAGCCTTTCATCAGCTCTTGCAGTGCGGCTTGCACCAATTTCTCGGATTGGTTATCGAGCGCAGAGGTTGCTTCATCGAGCAGCAAGAGCGGCGCCTTCTTAAGCATTGCGCGCGCGATGGAAAGACGCTGACGCTGCCCGCCCGAAAGCTTCACGCCGTGCGGGCCAATCATTGTGTTGTAGCCGTCGGGTAGCTCCATGATGAACTCATGCGCGGCAGCGCCCTTCGCCGCTTCGATAATCGCCTCTTCGTCCGCGCCTTCGAGACCATAGGCGATATTCGCGCGCACCGTATCATCAAACAGCACCACCTCTTGGCTCACCAGCGACATATTGCGGCGCAGGCTCTCAATCGTCACAGCACGCACATCTTGACCACTCACGCGAATCGCGCCCAATTCCACATCGTAGAAGCGCAGCAGCAAATTGATAAGGGTGGATTTCCCGCCGCCAGATTGACCGACCAATGCTACCGTTTTTCCCGGCTCGATGGTGAAGTTGATGCCTTCCACCCCGCCCGCATCCGGTGCGTAATGGAAATGCACATCGTCAAACTCAATGCTTGCCTCGGTGAGGATAAGCGGCTCGGCATTTTCCGCATCTTTAATGAGTGGCTCAACATCCAGCACATGGAACAAACGGTTCGCTGCGGCCAAGCCTTCTTGCAGTTGCGTGTTGAGATTCGCAACCGCTTTAATCGGGCGATACGCCATAATCATCGCGGTGATAAAGGCGAAGAACTCACCCGGCGTCGCCTCGCCATTCAGCACTTGATAGCCGCCATACCACACCACTGCGGCAATCGCGAGCCCGCCCATCGATTCCATCATCGGGCTGGCAATGGACTGAATGCGCGCGGCTTTATAATACAGTGCGAAGAGCGATTCAATCGCGCCACTCGCACGCGAAATCTCGAAGGACTCGCGCGTATAAGCCTTCACGACGCGCACACCTTGGAAGGTTTCATCCAGCTGTGTGGTGAACTCGCCTAACTGATGCTGCGTGCCATCGGCCACTTTGCGCATGCGCTTGCCCAATTTCACAATCGGCCAGAACGCGAGTGGGAACAAAATCAGCCCCACAATCGAGAGCTGCCAGCTCATATAAAACATCACGCCAATAAGGAACACGCCCGTGAGCAGCTCCTTGGCAAGCCCTGTAAGCACGCTGGATACCGCAAGGCGCATCATCGCAATATCGTTGGTAAAACGCGAGATGAGACGGCCTGCCGATTGGTCATGGAAGGTTTGCAAATCCGCCTTCATGAGATGCGAAAACAAATCCATCTGCATATCGGAGATAACGCGCTGGCCGACATATTTCATCAGCACCGTCTGGCCGTAATTCGCGATGCCACTCGCAAAGCTAATGCCGATAATCGCGAGCGGAATCACCATCAGCATTTGCTTATCTTTGCTAACGAAAATCTCGTCGAGCATGGGCTCCATAATATAGGCAAGCGCCGCCGTCGTACCTGCCGCGACTACCATACACACAAGCGCGAGCGAAATCTTGGCGCGATGCGTGCCCACATACTCACGAATCAAACGCTTCAACAAATAGCGCGAGTCGGCTCGGTGATCCGGCTGGAAGGGATTATGCTCGCTCATGCGACCTCACACACCTGCGACGGTCATGCCATCGACGCGCACCGTCGGGCAGTTAGTGCCATATTCAAACACCAAGTCATTCGCAGGCGTCAGGCGCTTAAACATATCGCGCAGATGCCCCGCAATCGTCACCTCGCTCACTGCAAAGGCGAGTTGGCCCTTCTCTATCCAAAGACCAGAAGCGCCTTGGCTATAATCACCCGTGATGAGGTTCACGCCCATGCCGAACAGATCCGTCACGTAGAACCCGTCTTGAATATCGCCAATCAGTTCCTCAGGCGGCAATGCGCCTGCGGCCATATACAGATTCGTGCTAGACGGGCTTGGATGCGAACCGAGGCTGCGCGAACCGCGGCCATTCGTCGTCAAGCCAAGCTGGTTTGCGGAGCGCGTATCCAGCAACCAATGCTGCAATACACCGCCCTCAATCAGCTTGAGCGTGTCATTCGCCACACCTTCATCGTCAAACGGCTCGGAACCGAGCGCACGTTTGCGGTGCGGTTCGTCGATAATGCTCACGCCATCGGCAAAGACCTGCTCGCCCATCGCGCCCTTTAAAAAGCTCGTGCCACGAGCGACTGCACTGCCCGAAATCGCACGGGCAAATTGCCCCACCAGACTTTTCGACACACGTGGGTCAAACACAATAGGCACTTGCTTCGTATCCATCTTGCGCGGATTCATGCGCTGCATGGTACGGCGCGCTGCTTCCTTTCCAATGGCTTCGGGGGATTTCACATCGCTACGGTGACGCGCCACGCTATAGTCATAATCGCGCTCCATGCCAGAGCCCTTGCCCGCAATCACCGAAAGGGAAAGCGAGGAAGACGAGCTGCTCGTCTCACCGATAAAACCGTGCGAGGTCACCAGCGTCGCATGGGCGCGGCCATAATGCGCATCTGCGCCCTCGCTATTGGTGATACCCTTTTCTTCCAGCGCTGCCGCTTCGCAGGCCATGCATGCTTCTTGCAATGCCTCGGCACTTGGCTCATCGCCGTCATATAAATCCAAATCCGGCACATCGCGGCACAGCAATTCCTCCGGCGCGAGACCCGTATAGGCATCCTCAGGGCTGGCCTTGGCCATATCAATCGCCCGTTCCGCCGCTTTCTTGAGCGTGTCCAACTTGATGTCACTAGAGGAGATAATCGCATTGCGCTTGCCTACAAACACGCGCAGGCCAACGCCGCACTCCTCGGAGCGTTCCAGCTCCTCCGGCGCGCCATTACGCACATTCACACTCACATCCGATGCGTCATAATGTAACGCATCCGCCGCATCGGCTCCGCACGCCTTAGCGTGGCGCAGCACATCCTCTAATAAAGCTGTAATTTCCGTCATGCAGGGTCTATAGCCGCTTCCAATCGTAAAATCTAGCTTTCTAACCGAGTTATTGCAGGCCGAATTGAGATAAGCTGCTAATAAATATCCACTTAGTTTAAAAACTGCGCGTCAGAAAGAATTTCACCGAATGGTCTGGGGCAACGCGGGAAATGCCGTGCTCGTAGCCCGTTTGGTAACTCCAATCGTCATTAAAGTCGCCTTTCATGACCAGCCCTAATTGGTGGTTCTGGTCTTCCCATCCAGAGCCTTCATTGAGGCGCCCCAGCTCGTGGAACCCTTCGAGCCCCACGCGCACATCCGCCACGGGGTACATGGCTTGCCAGCGCCATTCCGCGGTGAGGCCATCATCGGACGACTTGCCAATCTCATTGCCAAACAGGACATTCGTACGCAACGCCCAATCGGCTATCGTCTTTGCTGCGAGTAACGAAACCGCTAATTCATCGGGCTGCTGGGAGCCATCATAGGCGCTATACAGCACACGGAATCCGCCATCAAACCCGTCTTGCTCTGCTTCAAAAAGCTGAAAACGATTCTCCACACGCACATTATTATGGCGGTATTTATCGTTAGGGGCACGCTTTTGCGTCGCGGAAATACGCAGCGCATAATAATCTGTAAAGCCATGGTCATACTGGATGCGTGTATCCACGCGCCCATCTTTGCTGCTGTCTTTATCGGCATCCACCACAACACGCGCCTCGATGCTCGATTTGCCCTTAGTCACGCTTGGGGAGCTAACATCGTTAATGCCCGCATTCACAACAGAAGGAGACAAGAGAGAGAAGGCAGCAAGACCCGCTGCAATGGGTTTGAAAAAATGCATGAAGGCTATTTAGTGTAAAGGCTGTGTAATGCAATAGCCGTCGCGTTAGAAACATTCAGGCTTTCCATGCGCGGATCCATCGCAATCTTCACCATGTAATCACACGTATCCTGCGTTAGCCGGCGCAAGCCCTTGCCTTCCGCGCCCATCACCAACACCGTATCCGCCCCCAGCTTTGCACTATCAATCGTCTGCTCAGCCGCACCATCCATGCCCGCAACCCAGTAGCCCGCTTGCTTGAGTTCCTCTAGCGCCGTTGCCAAATTCACCACCTGCACCCACGGCACCATATCCAGCCCGCCGCACGCGGTCTTGGCCAGTGCCGCACTCTCACGCGCTGCGTTGTCTTGTGTAGTGAGCAACGCCCCTACGCCAAACGCCGCCGCAGAGCGGAACATCGCTCCCACATTCTGCGGGTCCGTCACTTGGTCAAGCGCCAGCACGGGGCGTTTCTCAGGCAGCGCCAGGATATCCTGCACCGTCGCACCCCGCAGAGGCTTCACCAGCATCGCAATCCCTTGATGCACCATATCTTCACCCGCGGCCTGCGCAATCGCATCCGGCTCAACCTGCTCGGCCAGCCCCCGCGCCGATTCCGGCAAGCGTTGGTACATATTGCGCGTGCAGTAAATGCGCTGAATCTCCCGCTCAGGATTCGCCAGCGCCGCCATGCACGCATGCACCCCCGCCATCCAATAGCTGCCAGACGGCGCCTTCGCTGCGCGCGGCTTATTCTGGGAAAATTTCTGTTTCTTACGCGTTGACATAGGGGGGGATATAGCGTACCACACTGCCACTTGCACGCCTTATTTGCGTGTAAGCTCTGCGCAAGTAGAGCAATATAGTCCTCCGCGCCAAGGCTTCGGAGGACGCTCCGTACTCTAACGAGCTCGCGCGGCAAAGCCGCCCGAAGTTCGAAGAGCAATGGGCGGAGGGGTGGCTGAGCGGTCAAAAGCAACGGACTGTAACTCCGTCGGGTTTCCCTACGCAGGTTCGAATCCTGCCCCCTCC
>CAYFFN010000030.1:0-13182 GCA_964342335.1 uncultured Azospirillaceae bacterium | reverse complement strand
CCATCGCTCGCGCCCCTTCGGGCAAGCTCGCATTCTTGTACCCACGAAAAGTCGTGTTAGCAGCTATAAAGAACTTATCATGGTTACGAGTGGGAGCTGTCCGTAGGCAGCGACCCGTAGCCCGTAAGGGCGAAGCGCCGCGCAGCGCCTTAGCGAACGAAGTGAGTGTACTAATAAATACTAGAAAAGCTTCTGCGGAGCAGTCTGGGCTTCGGCTGGTGGCAGTTCTGCCATGGCTTCTACCGTTTCGACGGGCAGGTTATTGCGCTCGTTTGGCAAGTTAGATACCTGAATGGAACCTTCTTGATAGAGCGTCACTGCCTCGGGCGTATACATCTCGCCCATCTCCCCACGCTGATCCATCGCGGCGAGCATTTCCTCGGGCGGCGGGCCTTGATAGCCGAAGAGCTTGCTGCTCAGATGCGGCTGCGGGCGGTGGTAGCAGGTGATGTCGGAATCGGATTTGTAGCAATAGCGCACTTGGGCGAGCTGCGCGGGCGGGTCATAGGGCTCGTAATGGTAAAGCGACCAATATTTCTTTTGCAGCTGATGCCAGTTATCTTTGCTCAGCTTGGTGGTCTTTTCCATTGAATCACTGAGGTTATTACACGCTGTCAGCGCGCATAATGCCACTACGATAAGCCACGGTTTCATACCTTTTCCCCTACTTACACCCGCTGTGAGACGGGCAATAATTGCCAGCAATCCTTGCTTCACCCCTTATATATGCAAATGCGATGCCAATTTCGCCCCGCTACGGCCATTTCTTGCAGGGGACAGGCGCTGCTATCTCGTTGCATTATTTTGCTGGGCTCCTAAGTTCCTACCATGCGTTTGCTACTCACGTCTATGATTCTGTTTTTCTGCGCTGGCTCGGCCATCGCGGCAGGCAATGACGCGCGCTATCAGGATTGCTCCAAAAAGGCCGCAGACAACCCACAGCTCGCGCTCAAAGAGGCCGAGCAATGGATGATTGAGAGCAATGTCGCGAGCGCTCAGCACTGCAAGGCGATTGCGCTGTTCGGTCTGAAGCGTTACCGCGAATCGGCGGCCGAGCTGCAACGCCTCGCCATTCGCCTCGAAAAATCGGACCGCATGCTCTGGGCCAATGTGCTGCACCAAGCCGCACGCAGCTGGGAGCTGGCGGGCAACACCACCCGCGCCCTCGCCTCGCTGGATTATGCGATTAGCGGGCTGGATGACCTCGCCTATGAGAAATCCACCGCCGCGCGTGTGCTGAGCGATATCCTCATCAAGCGCAGCGAAGTACATGCCGCAACCGGCGACAAACTCAGCGCCGTACAAGACCTTGACCACGCCGCCAGCCTACAGCCGAAGGACGAAAAAGTGCGCCTCGCCCGCGCGAAGCTGTTGATTGATTTAGGCGAGAAATCCCTCGCGAAAGAGGATGTGCAAGCCGTGCTAAAACAAAACCCGCGCAGCTCAGAGGCGCAGGCACTCAAAGGCAAGTTATGAAGCTGGACGCGCCCTGCTGCTTCGAAGCCCCGCTTTGGAAGTATGACGCGCCCAAAGCCTCTTGGTATTTCATCACCCTCCCAAAAGACGAAGCCGCCCGCATCAAGCTGATGGCTGGCGCTATGCCGCGCGGCTGGGGCTCCGTGCCCGTGAAAGCACGCATCGGCGAGACGGAGTGGCAAACCTCCATCTTCCCCAGCAAAAGCTCAGAATCTTACATACTTCCCATCAAAGCCGCCGTGCGCAAAGCGGAGAGATTAACCGAAGGCAGCCAAGCCCGTATCACCCTCACCTTCACGCTCTAGTTCGTCACATAACCGTCACATAAGTCGTCATAAAACCGTCATATTCTTCCGCTATTCTAGCAAGGTATTATTTTAACTGGGACTAGACCGTGGACGGAAACGGAACAACAGAAATCAATTGGCCGGAATATGCCAAGGAGCTCAAAGGCAAGATTATATCCGCTTTTCAGGAAATTTCTGTTGAGCAAGTGCAAGACGCCTACGGAGAAGTGGCCGTGTTCTTGGAGCGCATGCCAGAGGAAGAAGCCCAGTATTACCTCAAGGCAATGCATGCACGCCTGCAGGAGATGCACCCCTTAAAAATGCTAGAGCCATCTAAGCATGCAACGCCGCTTATTGCCGCGCTCGAAAAGAGAGATCGAGCCGCTTTAACCACACTCTTGCGTCCAGAGCAGCCCACAATTGAAGAACTTAAGGCGATTCGACATATCGTGCAACCAATGGTCGGGCAATATAAGCACGTGTATCCAAAAGCGCTCGAGACGCTCGAATCTGCGAAGCAGATGTACCAAGAGGCACAAAGAATAGCGCACGACGTAATGAAAGGGCCTATCTTTGAGGCTGCGCGCGATGAAGCGGGAAATATTGTTGAAGCCCCTTTAGCGGGAAAATTGGTGGAAGGTGAAGGAGCTGCAGCAGCATTTGGTCGACTACACGAAGCGGTAAAAGCAGCAGGAGAAGCCAAAGCGGCAGCAAATGCACCTGTGATTGAGGCACTCACTTCGTCAGCCACGAAATTGAAGGCGCTCAAAATCCCTACTGCTGCGAGAGCGCACAAAGAAACAGCAGGTAAAACGATTAAAGAATTGGCAAGCCTTGTTGGCGCAGCCATTACCGATGCTCACTCGCACGGAAATATCCCCTTTGAGACAACCGCTAAGGAAATGCGCAATAAACTGGCGAGCGACAATGAGGCTAAGAAATTCCCCAAAAAAATTAAAAACGCCATAGAGGACTTAGCGGGGGCGTTGGAATCAGGCAACAGCGCCGTCGCGGAACGTTCGCTTAATACGATAGCGAATTACAGAGATGCGTATAAAACGCTCACATTCCTTAGTGAACAAAAAGCGGACTTTAGAAAAAACCTAGAAAATCACGCGCAAAAGTTAATGCCGAAAGCTGCGCCCGTTCTTTCTGAGACTGCATCTGAGACCAGAGTGACTGAGCATGATGCTACCAAGCTTGCGCGAAGCTTTGAGAGGGGCAGCACAGGAAGAGACTTTTCTGAAGAGGCCGCGCAAAAGCAGATTAAAGAAATATCTGATTATATTCTATCGCAGAAAGACGAGCCTGAGTTTGGCGAGATTTGCAAACGCCTTAAGACACTGCTCAAGCCACGCACCAACGGAAAAGAAGCACGGCTATTAAAGGCGCTCGAATCTGGCAATGCCGACCATATCGTTAATGCATTAAAAGAAACTGAGGGCGGGCTCACTGAATATATGCACGATGCAGCACGCCACATGCTCGCCAATTGGGAATCCACCGAAACCGCAGTAAAAACAGACGTGCTAACTGGCGCACTCAAACTCACACCACATACGGTGGATAATGCAGGCTACCCAGCGACGGAAGAAACCGTAGAAGAGTTGCTCAAGGATGCAGCGCAAACGGCGCGCAAACCAATCGAAGACCTTGAGCGCATGTCTGACAAAGAGCTTAAAGAATATTTTGACGAATATGCCAATGAACATAACTTGTGGCCGACAGAAGCCGAAGAGCGCTTGCGCAGAGAACGTCTTGGAACAAAAGAAGCTGCGAAACTAAGCGAATCCGAACTGGAGACATGGAAAGCAAACTCCGAGTCCGCAGGAGAGCTGTTATCGTCGCCTCAGGAAGAGGATAAATTTGCAGAGCAGTTCTTTGAAGAACTAGAGGGAGTCGAAGATGTCGATAAATGGTTGGAAGAGGGTATTTCAGGCGCTGCGGAAGAAGTGGAAGCTGAATTGGTTAAGGGGCTTCACCCTGCGGATACTGTCGGAGATATCGACGATGCGGTTGATGCGGAATTCACCGACGTAGCAGAACCAAAAGCATTACCCGAATTAGACTTTGAGGGTAATCCACCTGCAGGAGAAGAGCTGGATGGATTGGCCACGCAGATACCGGAAGGGGTGAAAGCAAAGCCGCTAGATAGTGCCGCAATCTTGCGCAAAAACGGCATTGAATCAGCACCACAAGGGGACTTGGTTCCGCCCAAACAACCCGATGTACTGAAAGACATGGAAGGTTCCATTGAGCCACCCAAGTCCTCTCTGATGGATAACGTCCATAGCAAGCTAAAAGGACTCAAACCCAAGAAGGAACCCAAGGCTCCAAAGCCGCAGCCGATTAAAACCGAGGCACGGGCGCATCGCAACCTTGGCTCCACAGGTGGGCGCAGCTATAGCCGCCGCGTGCGCGAAACGGCGCGTGAGGTGGAGGAAGACAGCAAGCTCTTTACCGGCAGCAATGTCGCACTCGGTGCCGCTGCACTGGGCACAGCCCTGCTCGTGAAGGCACATAGCGACCGCGAAGCGCAGCGCGAGAATATCGATAACATTCTTAACCCGAACCAAGGGATTCAGCAGTAATGTCCTTTACCACTAAAATTGAATCACAGCATTCGGATAAAGATCCCTTAAATGCCGCCGAAGAGCATTGCAAAACAATCACAGAGGGCTGCAAGCGCTTAGCTAACGATGTTGTGAATCTAGGTCTAAGGGATGAGCTTGAGGAAGAAAAATCACACGTCCAAGCCATTCAGCAAACCTTGAGCGAACGGCTTGGGAGACCGGCCACGTCTCTGCTTAGAGAGTTAGAAAAATCGCGCGAACACACACCATGGGCAGAACAAAAAGCGCGAAATCTTCAAACCGCTTATCAGAAGCTTTTTGAGGGATTACAAATTGATAAAGAGGCGCGAGATGGAATCATTACCACGCTAGAAAGCATCGCAGATGGCAACGTGAGAAGTCCTTACGCAGACCTACCTAAAGTAGCAAATCGTATTTTTAATGCAGCCGATGCCTTGGATGGAATTGCGCACACTGTATCTCAAAATATACTCGCTAAGGATTTGAAAGAAGCAAGCGAGGACCTGCGTGCGGCTTGCGAAACCATTACCTCGCTAGACGAAAACCTACAAGAAATACGCGCAGGCTTGGATAACAGTCAATATGAGTTATTTAATAACTTTTATAATACATTTCGACCGCTTGCAGATGCAGCACGCCGCCTTTCTGCCACGCGACTGTTAGAGGAAAACAACTCGCCTTTAGACGCAGCAAGTAAATATCTACACAATTTTGGAAGCTTCAATGCAAGTGCTGATCTATTAGGCCGTATCGCAATGAAGGCTAAAGAACAGACTGAGTACCCACAGCAAAGTTCACGACTAAATAACTTGCCTGAAAAGATGGAGGCTGTGGTAGAAGCGGCGCGTAATATCGAGGCGCTGCGCGAACCTATCACCCAAGCGGCTACAGCCCTGCAAGAAGCAGCGGCAGAGAGGACCACTGGAACGCCGGGCTAATTACGCAGCTTTATTTCTAGAAAGGAAAAACAATGGCCGCAAATGAGATAGGAAAACGCACGGATTGGGGAAGCTCTGCATCAAATGTGGGAGAGATACGCGCACATCATAATCTACTGTTAGAAGCAGGAAAAGGCGTACGTGAACATTGCGAGAAAATCACCGATGCAGCAGATAAAATGAAATTGATTGAGCCGCTGCTCACATCTGATGAGCAAGGCCGACTAAACGCAATCCACGACGATTTAAAACCCACAACAAACGCGGCAATGCTTGCAGCCGCTGCTAGAGGTGAGCTGCATTCAGCCAAGAGCACTAATATAGAAGCGTTACGTTATGCCTGCTCAATGTTTCAGGGTGCTTTAGGTGAATATAGTTATGACCCGGAACGTTTTGATTACATCATCCAACAAGCGGAAGAGTTAGAAAGCGCGATACCAAAGAAAGTCGCTGGATTAACGCGAAGCTTAGAAGCCGCGCGCGAAGGTGCCCAATTCCTCGGGGAGAAGAAAGATAGCATCCTAGAGGTCTCTAAAGCGCTTGCTCAAACCTTATCAGAAAAACAAACGCGTGACCGCTAATTAGCTGAGCTTAGCCTTGAGAATCTCGTTCACGGCGGCGGGGTTGGCTTTGCCACCGGACGCTTTCATCACCTGACCTACGAAGAAACCGAAGAGCTTGTCTTTGCCGCTCTTATATTCGGCTAGCTTTTCAGGGTTGGCGGCGATGACTTCGTCTACGATTTTTTCAATCGCTCCAGTGTCGGTCACTTGCTTGAGCCCCTGTTCTTCTACGATTACGTCCGCGTCCTTGCCGCTTTCGAACATCGCATCCAGCACGGCCTTGGCAATCTTGCCGCTGATGGTGTTATCCTCAATCAGCGCGACGAGGCCGCCGAGTTGCTCCGCGCTCACGGGTGAATCTTCGATGCTCTTTCCGGCTTTGTTCAGGCGGCCAAACAGCTCCGCCGTCAACCAGTTGGCGACGAGTTTTGCATCATGCCCTTTGGCAGCGGCATCGAAATATTCTGCGGCGGTTTTATCCGCAGCAATCACACTCGCATCATAGGCCGACAAGCCCAGCTCGCCCATATAGCGCGCCTTCTTTTCATCCGGCAGTTCGGGCAGGCTCGCCGCGATGTTATCGACAAAGCTTTGCTCGATAATCAATGGCAGCAAATCAGGGTCTGGAAAGTAGCGATAGTCATGCGCGTCTTCCTTCGAACGCATGGAGCGCGTCTCGCCTTTGTTCGGATCAAACAGGCGCGTCTCTTGGTCAATCACGCCGCCGGATTCGATGATTTCCACTTGGCGGTTGGCCTCGTAGATAATCGCTTGTTGCACGAACTTCACCGAGTTCACGTTTTTAATTTCGCAGCGCGTGCCGAGGTTGGGGTCACCCACTTTGCGCACGGACACGTTCACGTCGCAGCGCATGGAGCCCTTCTCCATATCGCCATCACATGTACCGAGGTAACGCAGAATCGCGCGGAGTTTCTTCACATACAGGCCCGCCTCTTCTGGCGTGCGCAGGTCTGGCTCGCTCACGATTTCCATCAATGCCACGCCGGAGCGATTGAGGTCGATGAAGGTATCGGTCGGCGAATGTTCGTGCAGCGACTTACCCGCATCTTGCTCGAGGTGCAGGCGGGTGATGCCAATCTCGCGCGTCGTGCCATCAGGCATATCCAGCAGCAGCGTGCCCTTGCCCACGATAGGGTCGAGGAACTGCGAAATTTGGTAGCCTTGCGGCAGGTCGGCATAGAAATAGTTCTTACGGTCGAACACGCTGTTCAGGTGAATCTCTGCTTTCAGGCCGAGCCCTGTGCGCACGGCTTGCTCAATCGCCATCTCGTTAATGACAGGCAGCATGCCCGGCATCGCCGCATCGACGAAGCTCACTTGCGTATTTGGCTCCGCGCCGAACTCGGTCGCCGAGCCGGAGAAAAGCTTGGAGTTGCTAGAGACCTGCGCATGGACTTCAAGGCCCATCACCAGTTCCCAATCGCCTGTGTTTCCTTTGATGATATAGTCAGTCATTTAGAATCCCTCCGGCATTGCCGTAAATCCAGCAGCGGTTTCCAGCACGCCCGCGACGCGCAGCACCGTCTCTTCGTCAAAGCTCTTACCAATCAGATGCAGACCGAGTGGCATGCCTTTTTCGGTCATGCCCGCAGGCAGTGACATCGCAGGCAAGCCCGCGAGGGACGCTGGCACGGTGAACACATCGTTGAGATACATCGTCACCGGATCCATCTCCTCGCCAATCGCGAAGGCCGCGCTGGGTGCGGTTGGGGTGAGAATCACATCGCATTTTTCGTAGGCCTTTTTAAAGTCCTCCGCGATGAGGTAGCGCACACGCTGCGCTTTTTTGTAATAGGCATCGTAATAGCCCGCAGAGAGCACATACGTACCAATCAAAATACGGCGCTTCACCTCGTCGCCAAAACCAGCGGCGCGGGTTTTCTCGTAGAGGTCGTTCAGCCCATCGCCTTCGTCCATCACGCGCAGGCCATAGCGTACGCCATCGTAACGCGCGAGGTTAGACGAGGCTTCCGCTGGGGCGATGATGTAATAGGTCGCGAGCGCATATTGCGTATGCGGCAGCGAAATCTCGACGATTTCGGCGCCTGCATCTTTGAGCCATTGCGCGCCACGGTTCCAAAGCGCTTGCACTTCGCCGTCCATACCTTTGAGGTAATATTCGGTCGGGATGCCTACCTTGAGGCCGCGAATATCGCCGGTCAGTGCCGCTTCAAAATCCGGCACGTCGCGTGGGGCGCTGGTAGAATCTTTCGGGTCATGGCCACACATCACATTCAGCGAAATCGCGCAGTCGCGCACGGTGCGGCACATCGGGCCCGCTTGGTCGAGCGAGCTCGCAAAGGCAATCACCCCCCAGCGCGAGCAACGGCCATAAGTCGGCTTAATCCCCGTGATGCCCGTGAAGGCCGCAGGCTGACGAATCGATCCACCCGTATCGGTACCGAGCGCCATATAACCCAAGCGCGCCGAAACGGCAGCGGCCGAACCGCCCGAAGAACCGCCGGGAACGAGGTTGGTGTCCTCGCCTTCGCGCTTCCATGGGTTGATAGCAGGGCCATAGGTGCTAGTGATATTGGCCGAACCCATCGCGAATTCGTCCATGTTGGTTTTGCCCAGCATCACCGCACCCGCGTCAAACAGCTTGGTGGTGATGGTGGATTCATATTCCGGCTTAAAGCCATCGAGAATTTTACTTGCAGCTTGGCTTTGCACGCCCTTGGTGCAGAACAAATCCTTCACACCAATCGGCAAGCCTTCCATCAGCCCCGCTTCGCCCGCGGCGATGCGCTTATCGGCAGCGTCGGCCTGCGCGAGTGCAATCTCTGGCGTGATGCAGTTATAGGCATTGAGCGCCTCGTTATGTTTCTCAATCGCGGCGAGGTGCGCCTCGGTCAGTTCGCGAGAGGATACTTCTTTCGCGCGCAGCTTCTCGCGCGCCTCCGCTAGGGATAAGTGTGTTAATTCGGTCATTTGTTTAATTGCTCCTGCTCCGTGCTACTGCACTCCGCAATGAGCCTAAGCGCTTCGCGCACTAAAGGCTCGGCCTGCTGGCCTCGTTTTTGTTCCATGCTACTTTCGGTGCTCGCAACTCGCATCTCGCAACCCATTACTCAATTACCTTTGGTACGGCAAAGCAGCCATATTCGCTTTTGGGTGCGTTTTTGAGCACTTGCTCTTGAATGCCACCATCGGTGATTTCATCCGCACGCCAAGGCAGCGCCACGTCGGACACGCTCGCAAGCTGCGGCACGCCGTCGGTATCCACCTCACCCAGTTGTTCCACCCATTTCAGGATGCCGCCCAGCTCACCGGCGAGCGACTCCGCCTCCGCGTCACTCACACGAATACGCGCCAGCTTCGCTACCTTTTTAACGGTATTACTATCAAAATCAGCCATGAAAGCTGTTGTAGCCTTGCAAATATAATTTGCAAGGTAGTTTTCAGTGGTCAGTCTTCAGTAGTTAGTTATAGTGCCCCCTGACAACTGACTCCTGAAAACCGATGACTGTATATAACTTAAAACAATTCCAATCCTCCCTCCCCCAAATCGGGCGCGTGCTTGCGCTGGATGTGGGCTCGAAAACCATTGGCCTCGCGCTGAGCGACGTGATGCGCCAGCTCTCCAGCCCCGTGGATACGATCCGCCGCACCAAGTTTAGCTTGGATGCGGAGCTGATTGTCGAATTGTGCGAGCAGGAGCTGGTGGCGGGTTTGGTCGTCGGCTACCCGCTCAATATGGACGGGACAGAAGGCCCGCGCTGCCAATCCACCCGCGCCTTTGTGCGAAATTTGGAGGAGTTTATCGACCTCCCCACCCTCCTTTGGGACGAACGCATGAGCAGCCAAGAGGCGGAAGACGCCATGCTGGCCACCGATATGTCCCGCCAAAAGCGCGCCGAAAAAGTAGACAAAGTAGCCGCCGCCTTCTTTTTGCAGGGCTATTTGGATAAGGTGAATCGATGACTTCTATACTCGTAATGGCGTTTACAGTCTTTGCCTATCTCATCGGCTCGATTCCCTTTGGCTATTTGCTGGTGAAATGGAGCGGCAAAGGGGACGTGCGCAGCATCGGCTCCGGCGGCACAGGCGCGACCAACGCCATGCGCGCTGGAGGCAAGTGGATAGCGCTATTAACGCTATTTCTAGATGCAGGCAAAGGCATTGTGGCAGCTATTTTATCGTATTTACCTTTTCTTACAGTTGACCATATTGATGATGCATTGAACTTCTGCATTGCTGTAGCCGGCGCATTATTCATTCCCCTAGCCGCATTACTTGGACATATGTACCCCGCATGGTTAGGCTGGAGGGGCGGCAAAGGCTTTGCAAGCTTCATTGGCTTAACAATCATGTATTCCTATCTCTATACTGGATTGCCTTTTATTCTACTCGGCACTTGGATAATCATTTTTCTGGTCACACGCATCTCTTCGCTAAGCGCATTAACAGGGATTTTACTCGCGAACATTGCCTTATGGGTAGAAGGCAACCACTTGTGTTACATCTATTCTGCCCTCTCCCTCCTCGTCATTTTCGCCCATCGCGGGAATATCGCGCGGATGCTGAAGGGCGAAGAACATCGCTTTAGCTTCTCGAAGAAGTGATTGTCACAAAACGGTAATATAGTTGCTGTATCGTGCTGTCATGCCACGTTTTTGGAACATATTCGGTAAAAAACCAGACACAGAAAACACGTCCACCAAATCTAACAGTGGCGAGAATGATGGTGACCTCGGCGGTATGGAACACGCTCAGGAAGAAAAATCACCCCGTGCTAAGGCATTCATAGAGTTCATGAAAAAAACGCAGGAGCAAGGCACCGAAAACCCCTCCAAACCTACTGGTGGCGGAGATGGCGGTGACCTTGGAGATATGGAGTTGGGCTTTCCTGAGTGGACCCCAAAAAGCACACGGCTCCAACAGCTGCTTGATGCGGCGAGAGAGCGTGAGGCCAGTGGAGACGAGTTTAGTCCGGAATCCAGAGGCTCGCGTGCGGTCGACAGGATTTTACGTAGCCGCGAACAGCATGTGCCCAATCCTCATGAAGAGCATGAACGCCTATGGCGTGAGCAGGAGGAAGAACGCGAGCGTGACAGAGGCTTCGAGCCTGACTTATAGGTCTTCCCTAGACGGTTCCACAAAGTTGTGGCACAACCCACTTATGACGAACGACCAACGACTAACGACCGTGCTAGACGCCCTGCAACTCATCCGCTCGGAGAATGTCGGGCCGGTGACGTATTATAATCTTCTGTCTTATTATGGTTCGCCTGCGGAGGCGCTGCGGGCGATTCCGGAGCTGGCGAAGCGTGGGGGGCGCAAGCGGCCGATTAAAGCCTGCACGCGCCAAGCGGCCGAGGCGGAACTCGCCGCGACACAGGCCGCAGGAGCGCAGCTCATCACCCAGAGTGACGCCGCCTATCCGCCGTTACTCAAAGAAATTGCCGATGCACCGCCTGTACTCGCCGTGAAAGGCCAGCTAGAGGCGCTGATGCAGCGCGAGGTGGTGGGCATGGTCGGAGCGCGTAATGCGTCGGCGGGTGGCTGCCAGTTTGCCCGCAAAATCGCCCGTGAGCTGGGGGAGGAACAGATTGTCATTAGCTCTGGTCTCGCGCGCGGGTTGGATGCCTCCGCCCATGCAGGCGCGATGGCGAGCGGCACGGTGGGGGTGATTGCGTGTGGTATTGATAAGATTTACCCGCAGGAAAATGCAGGCCTCTATGCCGAGATGGCCGAGCGCGGCGCTATTATTAGTGAGAATCCGCTGGGGATGGAGCCGCTGAACCGCAGCTTCCCCGCGCGCAACCGCATCATCGCGGGGATGAGCCGTGCGCTGCTGGTGATTGAGGCGGCGGAGAAGTCCGGCTCGCTGATTACCGCCCGCAACGCCACGGAATATGGCCGCGAGGTGTTTGCTGTGCCCGGATCCCCGCTGGATGGACGCAGCAAAGGCACCAATAAACTGATTAAAGAAGGCGCGAATCTGCTGGAGAGTGCGGAGGATGTGCTGGCCTTCCTGCGCAACCAACAGCAGCAGCTTTTTGAGCCGGATGCCCCCGCCTTCGACGCCCCTGCCCCAGCGTTGCCGCGCGAAGACGAACTGGCCGAAGCACGCATAATTCTGAGTGAACGACTAGGCCAAAGTCCAGTTTTAGTTGACGAATGGCTTGCACAATGCCAAGTACGCCCCCATGTAATGGTTGCTGCCATGCTGGAAATGGAGCTAGCTGGCAGGCTGATTCGCCACCCCGGCGGCTCGGTGAGCCTTGGGATTATTTAATTCGCTCCTGCTCCGGCCTACTGGCCTACGCAATGAGCCTAAGCGCTAACGCGCACTAAAGATTAGCCTGCTGGCTAATATGTGAAACACATTGGCAAACAGAATGTTTGCCGCTGCCAAGAGCCCGCGAAAGCGGCAGTCTAACGGGAGCGCCAGGAGGCGCGACCGGAGACAATAAAAAAAGGAGCTAACATGCCACAGCATGTTGTCGTAGTAGAATCGCCCGCGAAGGCGAAGACGATCAATAAATATCTGGGTAATGATTATACCGTGCTGGCCTCTTATGGCCATGTGCGTGACTTGCCGAGCAAGGATGGCAGCGTGCTCCCCGATGAAGATTTCGCCATGACCTATCAGGTCGATGATGGCTCCAAGAAGCAACTCAAAGCCATTGCCGATGCCGTGAAGGGCGCGGACACGCTCTATCTCGCGACTGACCCCGACCGCGAAGGGGAAGCCATCAGCTGGCACGTGCTGGAAGCCCTGCAAGAAAAGAAGCAGGTGAAAAAGGGCACGGATGTGAAGCGCATCGTGTTCCACGAGATTACCAAAAAGGCAATTTTGAACGCGGTGGCAAACCCGCGCGATATCGACATGGATTTGGTGAACGCCCAGCAGGCGCGTCGCGCGCTTGATTATCTGGTGGGCTTTAACATCTCTCCGGTATTGTGGCGCAAACTGCCTGGTAGCCGCTCTGCGGGCCGCGTGCAATCGGTTGCACTTCGCCTGATTTGTGAGCGCGAGGCGGAGATTGAGAAATTTATCAGCGAAGAATATTGGGACATCACCCTCGGGCTGAAGACCGATGGCGGCGATGCCTTCACCGCGCGCCTAACCAATTATGACGGCGAGAAGCTGGAGAAGTTCAGCATTACGGGCGAAGCGCAGGCGAAGAAGATTAGCGCGGCGCTGGAGAGCAAGGACTATAAAGTCGCGAGCGTAACGCCCAAGCAAATGAAGCGTAACCCGTTTGCGCCATTCTCCACCTCTACCCTGCAAATGGATGCCTCGCGCAAGCTGGGCTTTAGCGCCAAGCAAACCATGCAAGTCGCGCAGAAGATT